>JAGYNX010000349.1 GCA_018399855.1 Spirochaetota bacterium | reverse complement strand
TACGTTTTTGCAAATCAATTGATTATTTTACATTGGGGTCAAATTATTCTACTACATTGATTCTGCAATTCTGTACTACTATATTAAAAGAGAAGGAGGGTAATCTATGATTACTGGAGTAAAACTGATGGTCGATCGAAGGCGTGCCGAGAAAGCACGGAATGAACGGGAATACGCACCTATTGAGCATCCTGAAGCTGTGCAGTCTCTGACCGTATTGCCGCTGGTTGATTATCTATCCGATCATCCTGAGGCAAAAACAGAGCCCGGGGTGTCATACCTTGTGAAGGCTGATGATTTTACAGTGCTTCTTGATGTGGGATATAATAAAAAGGGCGAACACCCTTCACCATTGCTTCATAACATGAATCTTTTCGGTGTAAATATTAACGATCTTGATGCAGTGTTTATATCGCACCATCATCTCGATCATCTGGGTGGAGCCAGGGAACAAAAGAACCATACATTCAGCATTTCACATGGGCCGGTTGACTTTCCTTCTATACCGGTATATTCACCTCTTCCCTTGGAACATTCAAGTTATAATCCTAATCCTGATTCGGATATTCGGGTTTCTCTTGATCCCGTAAAGATTGCTCCGGGGGTATACGGTATCGGCAGTATTCCCAGGGCGCTGTACCTGATGGGATACACAGAAGAACAGGCCCTGGCAGTTAACGTGGCCGGTAAAGGACTTGTATTGATAATAGGGTGCGGCCACCAGACCGTTGAGCGGGTAATAGAAAGGGCCCAAAAGCTTTTTGATTTGCCAATATATGGCGTGATAGGAGGCTTACACTTCCCGGTTCATGGTGGACGTATTATGCTGGGACCCATAAACCTGCAGGCCCTTGTCGGAGCAGACAGAATGCCCTGGAATTCTATTAATGAGAATGACGTGCGTAAATCGATACAGGCTATTACCGATGCCGATGTGAAGTTGATTTCACTCTCAGCTCATGATAGCTCTGACTGGTCAATAGATTATTTCAAGGAATCTTTTGGTTCAGCTTACAGGGATCTTCTGGTTGGTACGCCCATAAACATATGACAGAGTAGGGTATCTAACAATGTAGCGTACATCACATTCAGGAGATTTCATTGTTATAAACATTATAACGTCATAGGATGAGAGGTATTTTTATGCATAAACTTGTCCTGCTGCGTCACGGTCTGAGTGAATGGAATGTTCAAAATCGCTTTACCGGCTGGCATGATGTCGACCTGGCAGCTGAAGGTATGGTTGAGTCGCGCAAGGCTGGGCAGGCACTGCTAAACGCGGGGTTTCAATTTGATGTCGCGTATACTTCTTTGCTTAAAAGGGCTATACGTACACTATGGGTGGTGCTTGACCAGCTTGATCAGATGTGGATCCCGGTTGTTCGCGATTGGAGACTGAATGAGCGGCACTACGGGGCTTTGCAGGGGCTTAACAAAGCCGAAACTGCTGCCAAACATGGTGAGGATCAGGTTCTTATCTGGAGAAGAAGCTATGATACTATGCCGCCGCCTGTTTCCGAAGAAGATGACCGTTTTCCTGGAAATGATCCGCGATATGCCGGCATCGAGAAGAGCAGGCTTCCCACTGCAGAGTGTCTGAAAGATACAGTTAAGAGAGTAATTGAGTGCTGGAACGAAACACTATCCAAAGAGATAAGATCAGGCAAAAGGCTTCTCGTAGTCGCACATGGCAACAGCCTGCGTGCACTCGTAAAGTATTTGGATCAAATCGCGGACAGCGAAATTACTCAACTCAATATCCCTACGGGCATTCCGTTGGTGTACGAGTTTGATCCTGATTTAAAGGTGGTCCGTCATTATTACCTTGAGGATGAGGATGTGCTCAGGGAAAAGATTGAAAAAGTCGAAAAACAGGGAAAGGCGAAATAATCGATTGAGCTCTGAAATGAAGATTTCTTCACGTCAAAACCTGACACCAGAACAAAAACCATCCACAAAAACTTGTACCCTATCAGCATTTCAACAAAATTCTAAAATACAACACATCCCTACATATGTCCATACCAATTAACACAAAAAACCCGCTATTTACCAATAATCCCGGTAAAGACAGGGGTACCGTTCACTTACGGCTCACTTACGGCTCACTTAGTATTCACGTAGTAGGTAATAAGCCTTCCACGGATACCTCCGTGATATGCCCAAAATGACGCACGGCTGAAGGTGGAAAATCAACTAAAGTTAAAAGTTTTTCCCGGCACAAAAGACAACAAATAGCACCACAAAAAACATGAAAATATGAATATAATTGGCCGCTGTTTCACCCCCATTCAAGAAAGAGCAACCCGTGAAGCCCAATTGGATGACAACAACACACCGTGGCAGGTGAATCGGCTGCGGACTATGCGTGTCAACATGTCCCCCGGGTGGCGCTGTGGGGATACCCGGCATGTGAAAACCCATGTCATTCCTGATGCCCACCTTGTCATTCCTGCGCAGGCAGGAATCTCTCCCTGTACACTTCATGTTCATGAGAT
>JAGYNX010000348.1 GCA_018399855.1 Spirochaetota bacterium | reverse complement strand
ATGGGGACAAAGACCTGCGGCCCGATGTGTTTTCAATCATAAAGGACAAGGGATGGACCCTGTATGAAATGAGCCGCGAATACCGCAGTCTTGAGCATGTGTTTAGAGACCTGACCAGAGGAGGAGTTGATGGAACGATATAAAGGCGCGTTAACCATAACGGCGAAGGAGTTACGAACATATTTTACAACACCTATTGCCTATATAGTGATTACCGTTTTTCTGGCCATAACCGGGTGGTTGTTTTTTTCAACATTTTTTCTGTACGGCCAGGCGGAGATGAGAGGATTTTTTGAACTGCTGCCACTGGCCTTTGCCTTTGTTGTGCCTGCCATAACAATGAGATTATTTTCCGAAGAAAAGAATACCGGGTCTTTTGAAATAATGATGACCCTTCCGGTTAGTACTGTTGAAGTACTGGCAGGGAAAGTTCTGGCGGGTACCCTTTTTACGGTAATCATGATACTGCCTACGATTGTATATGCCATATCAATCGGTTTCGTTGGTGATATCGACCCGGGCCCCGTTGTTGGAGGTTATTTTGGCGCTATTCTTCTTGGTGCGGCTTTTTCGGCCATCGGGGTATTCTCGTCCTCATTAACGAAAAACCAGATCGTGGCATTTATTATTGGATTTGCCATCTGCCTGCTCTTGACATTGATAGGGAAATTTTTATTCTTCCTTCCATCAGGAATGGTCAACGTGATCGAGTATATCGGTGCGGAATATCATTTTATGAATATCGCAAGGGGTATTATTGATTTGCAGGATATCGTGTACTTTCTGTCCGTGATGGCTGTGGCCGGTATCGCAACCCACTACGTGCTTGAGGAGAGGAGATGATAATGGATAGAATTAAAGAATGGATAGCAAGATCGGGCCAGTGGTTGAAAGAGGAATTTTCCTCTAAAGAGTATAATTATGTAATGTATATAGTCATTATAATATTGCTGAACCTTGTAATTGCCACAATGAATTTCAGGGCCGATATCACCCGCAATAACGTGTATTCACTTTCAAATGTGAGCAGGGAAGTGGTGTCAACCCTTGAAGAGCCCCTTATCGTAAAGGTATTTTTCAGTGAGAATCTGCCTGCCCCTTATAATGGAGTAAGCAGGTATCTTGGTGACCTGCTTGAAGAATATGACAATTACGGAAACAGGAACTTCCGTTATGAATTTATTGACGTTGAAGAGAACAAGGATACCGCATCTGATTTTGGTATTTATCCTGTACAGATCCGTGAACTTGAAGATGACCAGGTCAAGTTTCGTAACGCCTACATGGGAGTTGCCATGGTGCATGGTGATCTTATAGAGAAGGTCGATTCTATTACCGAACCGGAGGGACTTGAATACCGGCTGACCACATTAATGAATAAAATGAACGGGAAGATCGATGCACTTCTCGAACTTGACAACCAGATACGCGTGACACTGTTTACAAGCAGCAATATGCCAATACCCGGGATGCAGAATTTGAAAGAACGGGTTTACCAGGAAGTGCAGAAATGTGACCTGCGTAACTACAACAAACTCGAGTTTCGCTATGTTGATACGGTTAGTGACACAAAGGCCCTTGATATGGCGGATGTATATGGTCTTCCCATGCTGGAGTGGAAAAGATTTACCACCATGGATGGTTCTACCATACCTGCAGGCAGGGGAATGGTGGGGCTTGTTGTGGAATATGATGACCGGTTTGAAACCGTGCAGGTGCTTTCAAGGAACCTGGGTGGACAATATGCTATTGGCAATCTTGAAGGACTTGAAGACAGGATAAACGGTGCTGTTGACAGCCTGATAAGTGTGAATCCCAGGGTTGGATACATCGTGGGACATGGTGAAAGTAACCTGAAAGATGAACGCAACGGGGCTAAACAACTGAAAGATATGCTTTCGGATATGTACGAACTGATCGAGATTGACCTGGAAAATGGTGATATACCACAGGATATCAGCACTATTATCATTAATGGTCCTAAAGACACCTTCACAAATGAGTCACTTTTTAAAATTGACCAATACCTGATGAGTGGCCGAAACGCCTTAATACTTGTGGATTCATTCCTGGAAATTCAGCAGGGTGGGAATCCCATGATGCGGCAGCAACAGCCGGTTGTAGTGCCCCTTACTACGGGTATTAACAGGCTTCTTTCCGATTACGGGGTGAAGGTTAATCGCGATATCGTAATGGATACCCGGTGTTTTGAAACACAGCAGCGTGGTCTGGGTGAATTGAAGCTGTATTTTGCTCCCCTTGTTAACGATGAAGGGCTCAGCGATAAGAGCGATATTACCGCCTTTTTGAAGCGCCTGGTATTTCTCAAGGGGTCTTCCCTTACGGTTCTGGATGATGTGTTGAAAGAGAATGATATCGAGCATACCGTCCTGGTGAAATCATCAGATGAAAGCTGGCTTCAGAAGGGACGCATCAGTTTTATGCCATTTGGCGTGCGTCCACCCGACAAATCGCAGATGAAGAGTTTCAACCTGGCAGTAT
>JAGYNX010000347.1 GCA_018399855.1 Spirochaetota bacterium | reverse complement strand
GTTGTTGATACAACGCAACCTGCTAATTTTATCTACAATGAAGAGTTCGACAAGTATTCCGATTTCGCAGAGTACGCTGATGACGACAAGACATACAAGAAGTATTACAATTACCAGTATACCAAACCAAGCTACTTTCTCAACATATATCGTAATCTTACAGATGAACTGCGTTTACTTGTTGGATTTGAGGTCAAAAAAGTTACCATCGACACATGGGGTGGAGAAGACTTTGATGGTGATGACCAAGCCACTACATTAATTGAACAGGAACAGCCCAATGGTATCGATGGCGGATGGTCAAACTTCGCACGTTTCGGCCTTGGCTATGACACCCGTGACTTCGAACCGGATCCAAACAATGGATACTACGTGGACTATTCTTACGAAGTAGGCACCGAGTACCTTGGATCAGATTATGACTTTTACAGGAACACCTTCGGCGCACGGTATTACCTGCAGATACTCAAGCCACTTGTGCTGGCAATGCGTGTAGGCTACACTGACATCAACGGAAGTGATGTACCTTTCTTCGAAATGAACACTTTCGGCTTTCTTCTCAACAGGAGAACCGGCCTTGGCAACAACAGGACACTTCGCGGTCACAAGGCTGACAGGTTCGTTGGTAGTACAATGACCCTTGGTAATGCCGAGCTTCGTTTCAAGTTTGCCGAAGCAAACGCCGGCGGGCAGAACTTCAAGTTTAAGCTCACCGGTTTCTACGATGTTGGTAACGTGTACAACAAGTGGGACGATCCATTCACCGATCCACGATGGGTTGACTACCATCAGGGTTATGGTGGCGGTCTTGTAATCGCATGGAACCTCTCAACCATCGTTCATTTCTACTATGGTATGAGTGATGAGGATTCATCAATATCCGTAGACTTCATGCATACATATTAAAAAAGACAACCTTCTATATTCAAGAAATTCAAATTTCCCCTCCTTTTACGGAGGGGAAATTTTTATGATGACAATGTCTGCAACAGGTGCTACAGTAACAGTATGAAAACCAGTGATTTTGTAATATTTATTTCCATAGTTTTGGTTGTTTATATTGCCACCAATTATTATATTTTCGCAAGGGGATGGCAGGCTATTCCCAAAACTACCGCATGGAAATACGGGTACAGCATTACCTTCCTGGTTCTTGCCCTTTCATACTGGGTTGGCCGTATTGTTGAACGTATTGATGTATGCCATGCCAGTGAGGTGTGTATCTGGATCGGTTCTTTCTGGCTGGCCTACATGGCATACCTGTTCTTTGGCGCTCTTTTCGTGGATATACTCAGGGGGCTTGCCAATCTCACCGGCACAATGCCCGCGATAGTACAGGACAATATACAGAAAGCGAAACAGTTCACTGCCATTGTAGTTCTTGCCATCTCAACTGTTGTTATTGTGGCAGGCTATGTGAACGCCTGCATACCCCGCATACACCACCTTTCACTGGATATCCCCGCAAGATCGGCAAAGATGGACACCCTTCACGCGGTACTTGCCACTGACATCCACCTGGGTACCATCGTCTCTAACTCCCGTCTTGAACGCCTGGTCAACGAGATCAATAATCTCGATCCGGATATTGTTCTTTTCGCAGGAGACATTGTTGACGAGGACATTACCCCCGTTATTGAGAATAACATGGGTGACATTCTACGTAAGATCAGGTCAAGGTACGGGGTATATGCCGTCACGGGAAATCACGAGTATATCGGTGGTGTTGAGGCTGCCATACAATACATGAATGATCATGACATAACCGTTATTCAAGACCAGGCGGTGAGAATCAATGAAAGCATATACCTGGTTGGGCGAAAGGACAGAACGGCAAACCGTTTCAGTGGGGATGAACGCAAGTCCCTGCAGGCAATAATACAGTCAATACCCGGCAACCTGCCGGTAATACTGATGGATCATCAGCCATTCAAACTGCAGGAAGCCATGAACAATGGTGTTGACCTGCAGCTTTCAGGCCATACCCATCATGGTCAGATGTGGCCATTTAATTATATAACCTCGGCCATCTACGAGTTAAGCACCGGTTACCTTAAAAAAGATGCCACGCATTATTACGTATCATCCGGGTATGGAACGTGGGGACCGCCGGTACGCACAGGCAACAGGCCTGAAATCGTTGATATACGCATAACCTTCACAAGGTAACACGTCACGGTGCAGGAAGCCCCTCACAACCGACACATACGAATATTTAACAGCATCGCCCCTGTCTACAGGCTGTTTTTCGGTTACCAGGTTCGTTTTTACCGCAGCATTTTTCAGGAACATGGACATATGGTGTTTTCCCGTAATATCTCCAGTGTACTGGATATCGGTTGCGGCACCGGTGCATTTCTCAATCACCTCTCCCATGAAGGTTATACAGTCACCGGTGTTGATGCCGCAGAAAGGATGATTCAAAAAGCCAGGAAGCTTTCACCACACATCGCCCCACACTTCAGCACCCATGATTTCATTAAAGGCCTTCCATTTGAAGATGA
>JAGYNX010000346.1 GCA_018399855.1 Spirochaetota bacterium | reverse complement strand
CCTGGAGATCAATGACCCGGAACAGGGTGACGCCATTCACGGCTTTCTCTACCGGCATCCCATGGAAGTGGTTTCACGTTTTGTTTCTCCTGGAAGCAACCGTCTTACCCTTGCTGCCAGAATACCGGCGGCAGCCGGGTACCCGTTTACACCAGGCATTGAAATCAGGTATGTGCTTGAAGCATCGTCACTGCACATGGATTTTACCGTGCGCAATAGCACCCGTGAACCGTTACCTTTTTCTCTTGGATGGCATCCGTATTTTTACCTTCCCACCGTTGATGGTACTGTTGACAGCCTTGTATTGCGCGTTGAGGCGGACCGGTATGTCCGGGTGGATGAAAGGCTGATCCCTACCGGGGAGATGGTTCCGGTGGAGGGAAGTATGTACGATTACAGGGAAGGAAAACCCGTCGGTTCTGCTGATCTGGATACGGCTTTCAAAATGGACCGGGGAATAACATGCCTTTCAAACGGTGAATATACGTTAACAATACAGCAGTCCCGGGATCTTTTCGGCTACCTGCAGGTATTTACACACCCTGACCGGGGTTCAATGGCCATTGAACCGGTGAGTGCGGCGGCAAATGCTTTCAATATGCCGAGTCTCGGGTTACGTATCCTGCAGCCAGGAGAACAGCTGACCGGTAGAGTCAGTGTTACCCTGTATGCGGGTCAATTTCCTAATAAAAGCAAGGAGGTTCAGCAATGAACGACAAGTCGTTAAGCAGGAGAGATTTTCTTCAAAAAACAATGAAGTTTTCAATGGCAGCGGCAGTTTCCGGGCCCATCCTTTCTATGGCCGGTTGCTCGTCCGATAATTTCTCAACCGATCCCGACCTGCCAAATATCCTCTTTATCACGGCTGATAACCTGGGTATCGGTGACTTAAGTAGTTACGGGAACAGAAATATTCGAACTCCTAATATTGACACCCTGGCAAGGGACGGGGTGAAGTTTACCAATACCTTCGTGGTATCCTCAAGCTGTGCGCCCAGCAGGGCCACTTTCGTTACCGGCCAGTATCCGCATACCCACGGGGTAGACGCGCTGGCACATCTTAAGAAGACGAAGGCCCTGTCGCCCTTTCATACCACCCTTCCTGATCTTCTGAAGAAAAAGGGATACAATACTGCAATAGAGGGAAAATGGCATATTTCTCCCTACCTGCCCACATCGTGGTACGGCTATAATGAACGGTTGAGCGGCATATTCCCGGAAGACCACGTGATCAAGGATTCAAAGAAGACCATAGATTTCCTGAAACGCAACAGAAATAACCGGTTCTTCCTGCAGGTGAACTACAAGAACAGTCACAGGGATATTCACGGTGAATACCAGTACGACCCGGAGTTCCCTGTTGATCCGAAGTCCATTGAAGTACCGGATTACATGGCATTGCCCGATTGGCCCGAGGTTCGAGAAGACCTTGCTAGATATTACAGCCAGAACCTGCGAATGGAAAGAATGATCGGTGAGGTGCTGCACGCTCTTGATGACCTGGGATTATCTGAAAACACATTGGTGCTGTTTCTCAGTGATAATGGCCCACATTACCCGGGTATGATATCCACACTTTACGACAGGGGAGTCGCCACACCCATGCTGGCGCGATGGCCCGGGAAGATAAAACCGGGAAAGGTGGTTCATCATCTTATCAACACTATCGATATCATGCCGACGTTTCTTGAAGCAGCGGGTATTCCCATACCTGGTGAAGTGCAGGGCAGGTCATTCTACCGTATGCTGACGGAAGGGAAGGCGCCTGCAACCCATGATGCCGTGTACATGGAAATGACCGACCACGTACACCACATACCAACGAGGGCGGTGCGGACAAAGCGCTGGAAATACATCAAGAATTATTCAGATAACCCGTTCGGACTGGACATGAATAACCATGACAAGTGGGCCCATCGTATGTGTGAACTGCCCAATCACCCATGGAAACGGCCACGGGTGCCGGAGGAGTTGTACGATCTGAAGAAGGACCCTAACGAGCAGCACAACCTGGCGGGTGATGCACAGTATGCGGGCAGACTTGAGAAGATGCGGGCAATGCTCAGTGAGCACCAGGAGAAGACGAATGACCCGTACCTTGACAAGAAGTTTACACGGGACTTTGACCCGGAAAGATATAAACCGGTTGAACCGGGTCACGAGTACTGGTAGGACACGCAAATAACGTAATTCAATGAAGAGGTAACATCATGGAAAAATTTCCCAGGTGGAAACAGGTAGTCTATGCTAACGGATACGGGGGGTTCTCCATACTGGATAACATTTTCGGTATCTACTATATATTCTTTCTGCTGCCGCCGGTTGAAACTGGCCTGCCGGAGCTGATAAGCAGTAAGTCATTCTATGGCATTACCACCATAGGTATCATCATTGTTTTCGGGCGGATCATCGACTCCATAGCTGATCCCCTTATCGCCTACTGGAGCGACCGCACGAAGTCCACGTTGGGACGGCGGCGTTTTTTCATGCTGACGGGTTCATTCCCCTTCGCG
>JAGYNX010000345.1 GCA_018399855.1 Spirochaetota bacterium | reverse complement strand
CGCCTGGATTGACGCATCAGACCTGAAAAAATATCATGATCGACGTATCACCTTCAATGAATGCATGGTGCGAAGCATTTACACCGGCCAGGACAACAAGATCATTCGGCTCCTGTAATATCCCGTATCTCTTTTATCAACAGTTTCACTTCCATCATGGTACCAACTGTTATCCTGATATATTCAGACTGCACCGGTCCGTTGAAGTAGCGTACCAGGATATTACGTTCTTTCAGCTTCGTGTATATTTCTTCTGATTTCACCCCGGGATGTTTCACAAAAAGAAAATTCGCCTTTGAGGGTACTATCTCAAATCCCGCATCCGCGAGGGCGTCTTCAAGGTATTCCTTGTTGTGTCTAAGCATCTCAATATTATACCTGAAGCCCTTTTCTTCAAGCAGGGCGGCATACGCACCGGCTTCTGCAAGCCTGTCCACGTTATATGAATCTTTCAGTTTTAAAAAACCGGTAATAATATCTTTTGAGGCTATGGCCAGGCCTACCCGAAGCCCGGCAAGTGAATACGACTTGGAAAACGACCTGGTGATAACTAGATTTTCATATTGCTTCACAAGACCGATAGCCGTTTCACCGTAGAAATCCACATATGCTTCATCAACAACCAGCAAACCCTCGTACCTGGAAAGAAATGACTGTATTTTGTCAATGGCAACCCCCCTGCCGGTAGGATTGTTGGGATTTGCGATGATGATCATGTCATACTTCTTTTCAAGAAATGCGTCAAAGTTCACATCAAGGGATTCATCCAGGTTGATCGTTTCATACGAGATGCCATTTGCCTCGGCCATGGTGTAATACAGCGAGTATGACGGATACGGAAAGGCGGCAAGCCCGTCAGGTTCGATAAATCCCCTGAAAAGCAGAGTAAATATCTCGTCAGACCCGTTGGCAACAAATACGTTTTCGGGAGCCAGGGCGTTTTTTTCAGCAAAGAGCTTTCGAACGGGCATCGCGCTGGGCCCCGGGTAGCGGCGAAGGTTCCCGTTGCACTGCTTCGCGATGGCCTCGAGCACCGGGGCCGGCGGAGGAAAAGGATTTTCATTGGTATTAAGCTTGGTAAACTCATTCAAGTTTTCCGGCTGCTCTCCCGGTATGTACTCAGACATATCCCGTAATGTTTTGTTCCAGTATTTCATATTGTAACCTGTACTGTAGTATTTACGCGTGGGCCGCGCCGACAAGCGAAGCCATGGTATCAATGTTCTCTTTTTCGCAATATTCCTGAAGCATGTCCACGAACCGGCCGCTCATACACGGATCAACCAGGTTCCCCGTACCCACCTGTATGGCTGCGGCACCGGCCATCATAAATTCAAGAACATCCTCAAATTCCATGATGCCCCCTATGCCTATAATGGGTATCTCTACTTTTTCAAATACCTGGTACACGATTCGTATTGCCATGGGCCTGATAGCCGGGCCGCTTAGACCGGCTACCCTGTTCCTGAAATGTGGGCGTCTTGTGCTGATATCGATCTTCATTCCCAGGAAGGTGTTCACTGCCGACACCGCGTCAGCTCCGCAGCTTTTCGCGGCTGCCGCGAAGGCGGTCACATCGGTGACGTTAGGAGACAGTTTTATGATCAATACCCCTTTTGTCTCTTTTCGCACTTTTTCAACCAGGCGGGTAAATATTTTCAAGTCCTGGCCGAATGCCATCCCCCCTTCCTTCACGTTGGGACAGGACACGTTGAGTTCTACCGCGTTAATGCCCCCGGTATTTGAAAGAATACGGGCCAGTTCAACGTTCTCTTCTTCAGAATGACCGGCGATATTGGGAATAACCTCTGCCCCTTTCTTCAATAAAAAGGGGAGCTTTTCGCCCAGAAAGGCCTCTATTCCGACGTTTTCCAGCCCTATTGAATTCATCATACCCGATGGGGTTTCAATTATGCGGGGGCCCTTGTTCCCGGCCCGGGGCTTAAGGGAAAGCCCTTTGGTAAACAGGGCGCCGATTTTGGATATATCAAAATAACCTGAAAGCTCCTCACCGTATCCAGCCGTACCAGAGGCCACGGTAATTGGGTTTTTCAACTCGAGACTGCCTATGCGAACACTTGTATTCACGTTAATAACCTGTACCTGATGAATGAGTAATACAATTCATGCGATCTAAACAGTTTAGAAGTGGCCCCGTCAAGGATTAATCACACTCCCGACAATTACCAGTGAAAAAATATTGCGTCTTCTTAGAATAAATATAAACCTGGCATATACTTATAAAAGGATACATGATAATGACCTATATCACCCTTGACATCGACGGAACACTTTTTGATTCTACCTCTATTGTAACATTTTCTTTCAGGGAAGGCATACAAAACTGGTGTCTTGAAAACTACAGCAGTGAATTAACACTACCAACCGGTGATGAAATAATGAAGCTGGTAGGTCAACCGGCAGCATATATATTCTCCACCCTCTTCCCTGGTATAAGTACCTCTCAGCAATACCAGCTCATGGATTATTGCACCGCGGCGCTGTGTGAAGCCATACGCAACGGCGAAGG
>JAGYNX010000344.1 GCA_018399855.1 Spirochaetota bacterium | reverse complement strand
ACTTCAGGGTTGAGAACATGTATAACAACAAGTACTACCTGCGGGAGAATTATCCCGAACCGGGGATAACCCTGCTGGGTGGTGTGAGAATACTATTATAAACCTGGATGTGTGAATATGCAAAGTAGTACGATAATCGGAATATTCGACGCCATCCCTCTCTGGGTAATGCTCATACCCATAATAATCTGTTCCATTTTGTCACTTGCGGTCATTATCGAACGTATAGTTTTTTTCTCCAGGATAAAACATGACTATACCCAGATGGTTGAGTCCGTCCGTGCCTATTGCTCGGGGGGAAAGCCTGATGATGCTATGCGGGTGTGTGAAAAATACACGGGTCCTGTCGTGGAAGTGTTGAAGAAAGTGTTAGTGGGTACTCCCGGAGGGGAGAGCAGGCAGCGTTTAATTTCAGATTATGCTGACAGGGCCATACGGGGCATCGAGAAAAATATCGGGGTGATCGCAACCGTTGCAACCATCGCCCCCATGTTCGGTTTGCTGGGAACCGTTACCGGCATGATGAAATCATTCAGCGGATTATCAAGGGTGGGGCCCATGGCACACGACCTGCTTGCCTATGGTATCGCCGAGGCACTTATCACCACGGCGTTCGGCCTCCTGGTAGCCATCCCTTCATGGATATTCTATAATTACCTGGTAAGCCGCGCGGAATACTATGTGCGGGAAGTAGAGTATGTTGCAAACAGTGCCATGCTGCTTCCCGGTAGTGATGATGAGTAAGGGGATATCTTCATGAGCGGCTTCTTCAGGTTTAAAACCAAGCATCAGCAAAAAGCGCAGATTGATATTACCTCCCTTATTGACCTGGTATTTCTGCTGGTGGCATTTTTCATGGTGACTTCCAGCATGGGAGCCCTTTCATCAATTACGGTTCACCTCCCAAAGGCGGTGCAGTCAGCACCGGCAAGAAGCGGGGAAATGGTTGTGTCGGTGAACGAGAAGAATGAAATATATATCAACGATGTGAAGTATGATGTAGAAGCACTGCAGGAAGAATTTAAAAAGCGAAAAGAAACCCTTGGTGACAACGCGGTTATTATAAGGGGGGACAGAAAAGCGGATTATGAAAAGATCGTAAAAGTGATGGACCTGCTGAACCGGGCTGGTATTCCGAAATTCACTCTTTCGACGGTCAAATCAAGATAGACCTGTAACGGCATTATTCCTTGACAGCATGTTGCCTGGGCTGTAACAAGGCTTGCGAGTAAAGCATTACACAGGCAATATCAAGGATGCTGTATACCGGCTTTTTCCGGAAATGCACGGATAATATAAAGGGATATGTGACTCATGAGGAATTTTATTATATACCTGCTGTCTTTTACCATGTTGTTCGCCTTTACGGGAGGGTTTACCCAGCCTTCCGAGTACGAGGGGAAGACCGTTCGTAAGATTGAATTTAAAGGCATAACCAACGTGGACGAGGATGACCTTGTTGATATTATTACAACCGAAGTTGGATACCCCCTCAAGTCTGTAGAGATCCGCGAGGACATCAAGAAGGTGTTCAAGTACGGTGAGTTTGAAAATGTAATCGTAGAGGTGGAAGAATACCAGGACGGGGTACGGGTCAGGTTCGTCTGCGATGAAAGGCCCGTGGTTGAGAAGATCGAGATGCGGGGTGTGAGCGAGTTAAGCGACATGACCCTGAAAGAAGAACTTCCAATCAAGGAAGGGCAGGTTCTCAGAAAGGACATGCTTGAACAGTCGGTACAGATCATCAAGAACAAGTACCTTGAAGAAGGTATGTTCAACGCCGTTGTGTCCTACCGGGTGAAAGAGAATAAAGACGAGGACAATGCCGTCAACGTCTACTTCGTGGTAGACGAAGGCGAAGAGATAAAGGTTCACAAAATATCCATACTGGGAACAAACGTGGTTCCGATGTCCAGGCTGAAAGGGGTGATGGAAACATCCGAAGAAGGATTTTTCAAGGACGGCACCTTCAATAGAACCACCTATGAACAGGACAAGGCAAAGATTCTCGGGTATTACCGTGAACTTGGCTACCTTGACGCGCAGATAATAGAAGATACCGTTGAATACCAGTGGAAAAATCCTAACAGGGAAGAGATCCGAACCATTCATATTACCATCAAGATAAGCGAAGGTGAAAAGTACTATTTCAACGGGTATACCATAAAGGGTAACGAAGTGTTTGAAACCGACGTGTTCATGAGCCAGTTTGAACAGAAGGAAGTCGGTTCAACCTTCAACGATACAGCCTTCCAGAAAGACCGCCAGATGATCAGTTTCACCTACGCCTCAAAGGGCTATATATTTGCCCGCATAATCCCTGAGCGAGATCTCACACAAAAAGAAGTGGAGGTGGACGGGAAAACTGAGACCCGAAACTACCTGAAAATACATTTCACCATACGTGAAGGTTCCCAGGCATACATAGAGAACATCATAATCAAGGGTAACCAGAAAACCAAGGACAAGGTTATACGACGTGAACTTGTGGTAGAAGAAGGACAGTTATTTGACTCCCGCAAGATGCAGTTG
>JAGYNX010000343.1 GCA_018399855.1 Spirochaetota bacterium | reverse complement strand
AGAATTTAAGTCAGCAATAGTGCGGGCTATTTTTATGGTTTTAAAGTAAGCGTCAATTTTAACCCATCTTGACCAGCATGATATAGTTCTCCCATAAAAAATCAAGGAGAATTATCATGACCAGAAAGCAAACAACCAAAGATTACTGGCTACATCATTACCAGCTTTTCAAATCAGCAGGAATAACCCAGAGGGAGTACTGCAGAAAGAATGATCTTGGCTACTTTTCCTTTAACAAATGGAAAAGGCAGTTTGACAAAGAAAACACATCAACAGCCCTTCAGCAATTACCAATACAATATAAACCAGCACAAGAAGAAAGGTTTGAGATCGTTTTGCAAGGCAATGTCAGGATATCAATCCCAAATAATTTTTCAGAAAAAACACTAAGCAAAATCATATCTGCAGTGAGGGATCAGAAATGAAAACGAACTGGGACGAGGTGAAAATATTCATCAAGCCGGGACCGACAGATATGAGAAAACAGATCAACGGCCTGACAATTTTGATTCATGAAGAAATGCAGTACGACCCATTCACCGGAAACCTGTTTGTATTCTGCAGCAAAAACAGGCGCAGGCTGAAAATAATTTACTGGGACCGCAATGGATTCTGCATGTGGCTCAAAAGACTCGAAGAGAATAAATTCCCCTGGCCAAAGGATGCGGAAGAATGCAGGGAGATTACCGAGACACAGCTTGATATGCTGTTAGACGGAATCAATTTTTTCAATGCCCACAAAAATATTTATTTTTCAGCTGTATCATAAAAAAAGTTCTATTAATAAAATCGGGGTTATGTTTTTATGAACTCAATGAATGCTATTAAGAACAACTTCCCTGATGATCCGAAGCTTCTCAAAGAGATGCTTTCCGAGATGCATTTAAAGTATTCAGATCTTGAAAACAACTATTCTTCCCTCAATAAAAAATACCAGGACCTTGATGATAATTACGAGTCTCTGGAGGAAAAATATAAATATCTCCAGAGACTGCTTTATGGCAAGAAAAGCGAAAAACTTACCGAAGAAGATGAACATCAAATGCGTCTCTTTAATGAAGGTGAGGATGGTTGTAAAGACTCAGATGAAATCTTTGAAGAAGAAAAGCAGGATGACACTGCTATAGTTAAAAGTTATACGAGAAAGAAGCCGGGAAGAAAACCTATTCCTGACTGGTACCCCCGAAAAGATATCATTCATGACCTTTCAGATGAAGAGAAGCAGTGCTCCTGTTGCAGTAAAGAACGTCCATATATTGGAGATGAGGTCTCAGAAGAACTTGAATTTGAACCTGCAAAAGTATTAGTAAACAGACATATCAAAAAGAAATATGGAAAATGCGATTGCGAGGCTTTTTCTCAAAGTGAGCTGCCTGAAATTAAAACGGCCAAAATGACACCACGGTTTATTCCGCAATCAATCGCATCCTCATCATTAATCGCATATATCGTTACTGCAAAATTCTGTGATGCTTTACCCTTTTATAGACAGTCAAAGATATTTAAAAGAATGGATATAGAACTTTCACGGGCAACTCTGTGTAACTGGTCATTACTGGCAGCTGAAAAGTGCAAGCCCTTGATTGATATAATCTCTGAGGAAATACAGAAAGGTTCTGTTGCTCGTATGGATGAAACAACCCTGCAGGTACTGAATGAACAAGGAAAACCAGCAGAAAGTAAATCATATATGTGGGTTACTTATGGGTATACTGCAGAGGAAAAACCCATGTTGTTATATTATTATTCACCCACCAGATCAGGTAACGTGCCGGAAAAAATACTGGGAGATTTCACTGGCATACTGCAGACTGATGGATACGATGGATATAACCAGGTGGTCAGAAAAAATAAACTTACTCACTCAGGATGCTTTGCTCATGCCAGAAGAGAATTCGATAAAGCAAAGAGCAACAGTAAAAAATCTAAAATTCCTTATCGGGGATTACAGTATATTCGAAGTCTCTATAAAGTTGAGACTGACTTACGGGCACAGAATCTACCACCACGGGAATTTATAGATAAACGAAAAAATGCAATACTCCCCATACTGGATAAATTTCATAACTGGTTATGGGAACAGAAGCAGACAGTTCTTCCGAAAGGATACACAGGAAAGGCAATAAGCTATACTCTTAATCAATGGGATAATCTTATCAGGTATCTTGATCATCATCTTTTAACACCTGATAATAATCTAACTGAGAATGCAATCAGGCCATTTGTTATGGGCAGAAAAAATTGGTTGTTTTCAAATACTCCAAGAGGTGCAGATTCCAGCGCTGTTCTGTATAGTCTCATAGAATCTGCAAAGGCCAATGATCTGGAGCCATTTCGATACCTGAAATATATTTTTGACAGGATACCTGTAGCAAAGTCAAAGGAAGATCTCAGAGAATTATTGCCGGATAAACTCACCATGGATGTAATAAAAGCGGGCTGATTTGAACGGGGAAAAATTGACGATTACGACTTATTCTCAAGAAGTTCATTTATAACAATGGAAGGTTTTGTAAGTAGTCCAAAAAAGTATTTAAAAGA
>JAGYNX010000342.1 GCA_018399855.1 Spirochaetota bacterium | reverse complement strand
AAAAAATAATACAGATAGTTCAATCAGGCAGGAGAGTGAATATAGAAAAACGTTGACATGATGTTTATGAATAACTAAGAATGGATTGATGCGTTCTGGTAACAAATATGGATAAAAATACACTTATACGAAAAACACATGATGGGAAGCCTGTCTTTATTGCCGAGATAGGATTAAATCATAATGGAAACCTGGAAGATGCCCTGTTGCATGTGGAGGCAGCGGCGAAAGCGGGTGCTGACGCGGTAAAATTTCAAACATTTGTACCGGAGCTGATGGTGTCACGGTATGGGGAGTCATTGTTGAAAGAAGGTCGGGAAGGTAAGCCGGATTTTAACACCATAGAGTTTTTCAGAAAGCTTGTATTAACAGGGGATGATCTGAAGAAGGTTCAGCGGCGGGCAATTGATAGTGGTGTCGTCTTTTTTTCAGCACCATTTGATGCTCCCTCGGTTGAGTTGCTTGAATCGCTGGATGTTCCCATTTACAAGGTGGCGTCTTCAGAGGTGACCAATCATAGTCTTCTCGGTGAAATAGCAGGTGCCGGTAAACCGGTATTAATGTCAACGGGGATGTCAACTATCGATGAAGTCTCCATGGCGGTGGATGTGTTGCGTGAACATGGCAGCGGGGATATCGTGTTGCTGCATTGCGTGTCAAAATATCCTGTACCTTCGGAAGACAACAATCTTTCGAGAATTAAAAAGTTAGCTGAAACCTTTCAATTCCCTGTTGGATTTTCAGATCATAGCAGGGGCCCACTGGCAGCGATGGGTGCAGCGGCTGTTGGTGCCAGGGTGTTTGAAAAACATTTTAAGCTGAGAGAAGGGTATAAGTGCCCAGACGCTGAAGTGTCTGTAACACCCGATGAGTTTTCATCTTTCACCGGGGATGTGCGTATAATGATTGCCATGATGGGAGACAATGAAGAAGATAGCGATCTCCCTGATGCACAGACTGCACGTGGCGCAAGAAGAAGCCTGTATGCGTCTACTACGCTGAATGCCGGTCATGTGGTCAAGAAGGGCGATATCGTGTGTAAAAGACCGGGAGTGGGAATACCCGCTTACAGGATGCGTGAATATGAAGGTCGTAAAGTAAAAGTTACTATTCCAGAGGATTACCTGGTAAGAGAAGAATATTTTGAATAGAGGAGTCTACACAGAATGAAATTTTTGAAATATATACTAATGGTATTTGTTACTACGGCACTGCTTTCCATGAGTTTTCTGCCCGGTGAAAAAAATACATATTTTTCTGAAAAAGAAAAAGAAATAGTTGCTTCTACAACATCAGTAATAGGATTTGGGTACGGGTACGATGATGAGCTTGATCTTCCATATGTGTTCAAGTATCCTTATGCCGATGAAGATGCTCGTGGTAAAAAAAAGAAATTTGATGCTGCTGTCAATTCTGCAGATCCAAAAATCATCAAGAAGTTCTATTACAAGATGCTTAAAATGAAATACATGGCAGAGTATCTCAAGGAAATGTACCGGAGCAGGGAAATGTGGCCGAATTATACATTCATCACGCAGGAAATTCTGCCACCAGTAAATGAATACCATTCGATTCTTAAAACCAGCATGAAGGGAGAATACGGTGAGTATATCAGCAAAATGGATAATCGTGATAAGCAGATAAAAATGCGTGTATATGAACTAATGGATTATCGGGAAAAACCTGTAGATACATTTTAAAAAAGAAGCCCCTATTAAAGGGGCTTTTCCTTATGTAGCACAATCTGATTAAACATTCACATTAGCACTCTACGTGGTAGAGCGCTAATGTGAATGTACAACTGATTATCTTTTTCGGCAACATTTTAATGTAACTACTGCTGTTAATATAGAATATCAGGATCGCATCCCAGCTGCATCGATATTTGCGTGGACGTATCTTTTACCGCGTTTATTATTGCTTCACTGTTCTTGTTAATGACTTCGGTGTCTCCGGTAAGGGCAAAAGCCGCGATTGCGTGACCGGTGTGATTGAATATTGGACCGCCAATACCTGCCAGGCCTGTAACGGATTCCTGATTGTCGTAACTTATTTTCTCGTTTCGTACCTTTTCAAGTTCTTTTGTAAAACCTTCCAGTTCGGTTATTGAGTTGGGTGTCAACTGTTCAAATGCGTAGTTCTTCAGAATAGATGATGCCTTCTTCTTTTCCAGAAAGGCAAAAAGCATTTTTCCTATGCAAGTAGTGTGTATGGGAATAACAGAACCTGCCTGCGGGTATGTCATGAACCTGTTTTCAGGTTCAACCCGTAATACGATAACAACTTTATCTCCAACGAGCATGCCGATGTTTACCGGTTGCCGAAACTGCAGGCAAAGTCTTTCTGCCCAGACCCTGCCAATGGTAACCAGGTCCATGTTGGTGGCGTATTTCATGCCGAGCTGAAATACCATGGGTCCGAGCCTGTATTTTACAAGATCAGGGTCTTTCTCCAGGTAGCCAAGGGCTTCGAGTGTTTGAACGATACTCTGCACGGTGGTTTTGGGCAATTCAAGCCTTGTGGCAAATTCAGTAATACCCAGGGGCT
>JAGYNX010000341.1 GCA_018399855.1 Spirochaetota bacterium | reverse complement strand
GTAGAGGCGATCTCTTCAAGTGAGGACGCCTGCTCTGAGGTTCGCTGCGAGAGGTTCTGGTTACCGCTTGATATCTGGTCAACAGCCTGCGCAAGGTTCTGTGAGGACAACACTACATCTGATACCAGGGTCTCAAGGTTATCGGCAGCCTTGTTCAGGGCCTTTCCCAGCTGACCAAGCTCATCATCCTGGTCAAGGTCAATCCTCTGGGTGAAATCACCATCGGCAATTCGTTTTGCAAATTCCAGCCCCTTTTGAACCGGGTTCTTGATGGATCGTGCCAATACTAAAGTAATCACCCCGCCAAAGAGAAGGGACACTCCAAGAACACCAAATAATACGTTCACCAGCATTGATGCAAGGTTTTCAGCTTCTGTCTTCAGCTGCTCTCCAACCCGCACCTGCAGATCCAGCAACTGGTTCATGGTGTCCCGCACTTTTCTATAATCTATAAGCCAATCATCAAGCAATTGCTGACTTTGCGAAAAGTTGGCTGCCTTTATAGCCTGGGCAAACCTCCCCCTCACTGCTGCGGCTGCGGCGGCATTTTCCTTGAAATCACTGGCCAGTTTCGCCTCCTCATCGGTAAGCCTGGTTGCCATGAACCCGTCCCAGAGCTTATTGTACTCTTCTCCAAGACGCTTTGAAGAGTCAATACGCTCGTTTACCGTTTTCCAGTCGCCATTTTCAGCAGCGATTTGCTCCTGCAGCATGTTGATACGCATCTGCAGCAGGTTTTTCTGGATCTGGTTGAGGTCTTTAATGGGTATAAACCGATCAGTATAAAAGCTGTCGAAATTTTTCTCGGTGACATTCAGCATATAATTGCTCAAAAGCGTGATCACCACGATAAGCACTATGAAAAGGCCGCACCCGATGGCCACCTTAACCGCAACCCTTAGATTATTAAACCACTTCATATTCGATACCTCCATTTTTGTTTCATATATCTACACCCCCGTTACTTCAATTAATTCAGTGATGATCAGACGGGGTATTATGCGCTTTCCTTTTATCTTCACGTACGTTTCCTGCAATAGTGAGTATGGCGTCCAGGATTACATCAAATTCAAACGACTTATCCAGAAAATAGTCTGCGCCAAGCTGGTTGCACTGGCTCCTGATAGCGTCTTCTGGAAAATTTGTAAGCACCATCACGTGTATCCACGGTAATTCACTCTTCACCTTCTGCAGCACTTCAATACCAGAGCCCCCATATAACTGTATATCGAGGATAACAACGTCAGGACGGATGGCCCGTATCATCTCTACCGCCTCATCGGGCATTCCTGAGAAGCCGGTTATCTCTGTTTCACGCAACGTGGATAATAATTCTATAAGCCGCCCCCGCATTATTGCCGAATCTTCCACTATGAATATCTTCATAACACTTCCCTTCAGTACTGCTTCAGTGTGATGAGATAAATATAGTATAGAATCATCCGGACGCTATAGGCGTTATTCCTATTATTTACTGGAGTCTGTCTTATTTTTTATTAGGATATTAGAGTACCGTAATGTAGGAAAAATCCTACACCTGGTGAAAGTGCAGTGATAATTTGTATTAAATTATCAGGCTATCAGGTGTGTTTTACAACTATTGGTAAACCTGCGTACCATGACCGCCTGGATTTCTTTCAGCGGTCATGGTAGATGTGTCACAGGGTTGTACAATTTTTTATATTCTCCCGATTCTGAAAGAACTTCATTATTAGAATTCTTCAAAACCTTCATCAGTCATCATGCTTTTTACATCCTTGTTCTTCTCACGTGCCTGCGCGGCCATGGCCTCATGGGTCTTCACTTCTTCCCTTTCCCTGCCATTTCCATCATTACTTTTGGCCGCGGGTTTCTCGGCTGCCTTGATGTGCATTTTCTTTCTGCTTGATCCTTTTTCAAGGTTTTCATTGCGCACCTTGAATTTCTCCATCATGGTCAGCAATTCCTGCGCCTGGTTGGACATCTCTTCACTGGCCGATGCGGTTTCTTCTACAAGGGCGGCATTCTGCTGGGTCATGTTATCCATGTCGGATATGGCCACGTTGATCTGGTCCATGCCCCTGTTCTGCTCGTCACTCGCGGCGGCGATCTCGTTGATCATACCGCCAACCCGTTTTACCGCGTCGATTATCTCGTTGAGAGACTCACCGCTCCTGTTCACCAGGTCGGTTCCGTTGTCAATCTTGTTCACCGAGTCCTTGATAAGCTCACCGATTTCCTTGGCCGCGTTGCCTGACCGCTGTGCCAGGTTACGCACTTCACCGGCAACAACCGCGAATCCACGTCCCTGGTCGCCGGCCCGGGCGGCTTCAACCGCGGCGTTTAAGGCAAGCAGGTTGGTCTGAAAGGCAATCTCGTTGATAACGGTGATGATCTCCTCGATGCGCTTGCTTGACGCGTTTATCTCGTTAATGGAAACCACCGCGTCTTTCACCAGCTGCCCGCCATCGTTGGCCTTCTTCGAAGAGGTATCGGCCAGTTCGTTTGCTTCCTTGGCATTATCACCGTTCTGCTTGATAGTTGATGTTGCTTCTTCTATGGTAGAGGCGAT
>JAGYNX010000340.1 GCA_018399855.1 Spirochaetota bacterium | reverse complement strand
CCACCTTGTCATTCCCGCGCAGGCGGGAATCTCTCCCTCTATACTTCAGGTTCATGAGATTCCGGCACTTCGGCCGGAATGACAGAGGTGGCATGTGAAAACTATTTCAGAAATCCGGAAAGAATGAAATATTTAACTTCTAATGGAACCTTTTCCGTGTTTTCAGGGTCATACGGGCATATGAAGTCAATTGAAAACAATTTACAGACGGAGGAGTTCATGAAGAAGATATTACAGGTAGCAATGGTGTCCCTTCTGCTGGTCAGTGTTCCGGTAGCAGTATTCGCCCAAAGAGGGAATAAAAGGGGTGACGGGCCATCCCGTGACTGCGAAACGCGGATGAGCATGCATAAACCTTTCGGCAATCCCCAGATGATGAAAGAGAGGCTGGGCCTGACAGATACACAGGTAGTTGAGATTGGAAAGATCAATACCAGGCATGAAAAGGCTATGCTTGATTACAGGGAAAAACTTGCACCGATGAAGATACAGTTAAAACGTCTTCTCCTTGAAGACAACGTGGATATGAAGAAGGTGCGTTCGGTTCTTGAGGACATATCAGGTATCCAGGTTGATCTGCATATGCTTCGCATTCAGCACAGGCTGAGCATAGAAAAGGTGCTCACCGAAGAACAACGTGCTAAAATGAAAACACATATGCGTTACATGATGCGCCGTGACGGTCCCACCCGACATGGTGGATTCTAAGCATACCAGAACCAGATGGAGCGACTATAGTGACTGAACTGGAATTCGGGAATATAGTAGGCGAAACTAAAAAGACCGTGCTGGCAGCCGTGCAAAAACACCTGCCGGTCCGGTTTTACCATTCCATAGATGACGTGGTGCAGGAAACCTACATGCGTGCCTTTCGTCACCTGTCATCGGGGAAGTTTCGCAATGAAGCTGCTGTTTCTTCGTGGCTGTATACAATAGCCAGGAACGAATCGCTGCGAATGGCCCGTAAACTGGGCAGGGAAGAAGAGAAGATGGTCCGTCTGAAGGAAGAGGCAATGGTAAAAGAAGTGACCGATGTGCCAGAACACCTGCATGACATGACCATGCTGGAGAACATGCTTGAACATATCCCCCTGAAATACAGGGAGGTTATGCTGCTTCGAAGCCGGGGTGTTTCAGAGGAAGAAGTCGCGCAGCAGCTGGGTATACGAAAAGGCACGGTGAAATCCCGTTTCTCACGGGGCAGGGAAATGCTTCAGAGAGTTGCCGGGGAGGTACAATGATGAAAACACATGATGAACAATTCAACCAGGAAATTCTGTCACGACTGGAAAGCGATCAATGGAACAACACGATTGCAGGCAGGGTGTTTCAAAAAAGACGTAATCGAAGAATGAGAATCGCCGCGGGTACCGCGTCACTGGCAACAGCTGCGTTGATACTCCTTGCCATATTGCCGATGAACACAGGCAATAATGAATATGGTGACAGCATGAACAGTTTTGTAAATACACAGCTTCGGGGTACATGGACAAAAGTATTCGCTAACAGCAATCTGCCGGAGGCCGATTCGATTGTCATGATGGAAGCACAGTATGATGATACCGTTGATGACTTTATCGACACCACCCTTGTGCAACGATGGTGAAATTAAAGATCAGCGTAGTTTTTCCACAGGGCATCATCCCATGAATATGCTTCCAGCGGGTTGAATGTAGCCTTGTATTCCATGCGGCTGCAACCCGGAACATAGTATCCCAGGTAATAGTAAGGAAGCCCCATTGAGCGGGTGAATTCTATCTCTTTCAAAATGCTGAAAATACCAGGCCCCCTTTTGCTCAAATGGTTTCGGTAGAAGTAATACACGGTGCTTATACCGGAGGATGAAATATCCAGAAATCCTACCCCGTGCAGGATGTTGTCAATGTAATACTCAGACTGCAGGGCGGGGCATGACTGCTGGTAAAAGCTGAAAAGAAATTCATCAAGATCAGAATCCTGCCCGAACCGGGTATACGAATGTTCTCGGTAAATACTGAAAATCTCTTCAGAAAAGACAAGTTCCCTGAACTCAACCCGCATGTCCGCGTTTTTTCTCAGGGTCCTTCTCTGGCTTTTTGAGGGGGTAAATTTTTCCACGGGAATCCTCACCGGTGTGCACAACCTGCAGCCTTCACATGATGGACGAAAATAATAATACCCGAACTTACGCCACCCGGTAGAAAGAAGACTTTCAAGTTCAGTGCCACCCACTGCAGTGGCAAAAAAATACTCATACCGCATATCCCTGTCCGGTAAATACGGACAGGGCGCCTGCTCACTGAGAGTGTTTTCCTGTATAATCAGCATTGTGTCATCTCCCCAGACAAATATACCAGTCGTCCGTTAAATTTCTACCAGAAAAATAAGTAGAACCACAGAGGCGCAGAGGTACAGAGAAAGGAATACGGATATTTATTTCTGTCTTTTTGGTATATTATAGCTTTATGGTTAGCTGTTAAACCTTTCAGGTATCATGATATGCAACCAGAAAACCATATCCCCCCTCTGTTTCTCTGTGCCTCTGTGGTGAAAACAAGAGGATGATGATGACAGTTGTACCACGGAA
>JAGYNX010000034.1 GCA_018399855.1 Spirochaetota bacterium | reverse complement strand
TATCCTCCCTGACGGGAACGCCGAAGGTGTTCGCGGGCTTTGCGATAATTTTTCTGATAATAGTAGGCCTTTCCAAGGTAGAACTGCAGGTAGCTGTTGCTGAAACGGCTCTGACCCTCTATGAGATTGATCACACCGGCATGGAGGTTGTGACGATCAAGCACTTCCACCACCTGTAAAAACTCGTCAAAACGGGTGATGCCCTTTCGGGTGGTAACAATGACACCGGCCCCGTCCTCTACCCTGCCTTTGCCCATAAGGTAAAATCCATACAGAAGCCTGATGTGGGTGTTTCCCGGATGCAGGGTACGGGCATGATGAACCAGGGGTGCCATGTCATCATATTTTTCCTCTTGATACAGCTTTTCCAGGCGCTTCTCCATGTCTTCGGCGGACATCTCCCTGACATGGGTGTAATATGCGCCAAGGTAGAACGTGTACAGCCTGTCACTGTACAGGTAGGAAACCACCACCGATGCGATAATCAGTACAAGCGCGATATATCGTAATTTCATTTTCCCCCGCCTTCCCGTTTTTTTTTACTGTACATCCGGGGGTGTGATGATGCAATTACAATTTCAACGGGGGAACCACAGAGGTACAGAGAAACAGAGGGGTTGTTTGTAAGGATTACCGCAGAGGCGCGAAGAGCGCTAAGTTCGCAAAGAAGAGAAAAGAAAAAAGATATATAAAGATTTTTAATCTCTGCGAACTTTGCGTGCTTAACGAGTTTGCGGTGAAAATAATATTTTATGCTTGCGTAAAAGGGCATTTTTTTGAAAAAAATTTTTATGTTTTACATTAAATCAGCGTATAGTAGAGTAGAGACAGGAGAATATGATTATGATAAGACGAATACGAATGCTTGCCGGGGTTTCACTGGCGCTTGTAATGATAGCCGGATCATATGCCTACGGGCTTACCGGTGATGAGGCCCTTGGTCGATTCAAGAAAAGGATGCACTCAATCGGCACCATGAGCGGCGTGATATCATGGTCTGATCCCACGGGCATGACCTATAGCGGTAATTTCAGGTACAGGGCTCCCGGGATGATATACGTGACCTTTAATACCCCTTCCGGAAAGATACTGGTGTCAAACGGTAAAAAGCTGTGGATACACGACAAGGGGAGCAACATATGCGGCGTGCAGGATCTTGCGGGTGGCGGTTCGGGCGGTATCGCCTCCCTGGTAAACGGGTATGCTGCCATTGTCACTACCCAGGGATCATCGGGATATACCATTCGACTGAAAAACAGGGAAAAGACCTACACCGACATTATCCTGATGCTTGATGGCAGCTTTATGTTAAAAAAAGCCGTGTTAAAGACAGCCGAAGGCAGTACCACCACGTATACCCTGTCAAATGTCAGGGTAGGAGGTAATATTGTAACCGGGATCTTTGATTACCAGGTACCCACCAACGCCCAGGTGGTAAATAATCCATTGAATATCAGGTAACCATATGAAAAGGTTTATTCCCAGGTTGTTGCCGGCATTTTTTCTGTTATTCTCATCCGGCATTTCATTTGCCCCCACAAGCCTGAACGCCCAGGAGCTTTTTTTCACCTACCTGGGTGTAACCGCGGGTGGCGGAGTTCAAACGGTGCATTATGAGAACTGGTGGGATGACCAGCGGCAAGAGCAGAACTACCAGGGCAATTTCTTCAGCGGGGGCGCCCTGATGAACATTATTGTGAACAACCTGGTGGGTGAATTCACCGCCCAGTTCATGTACAATTCCCTGGAAGGGACACCTGATTTATCCGTGCATCACACACTACTCACCGTTACCGGTAAATACATGTATGAACTCTCAACCGTATTCAACCTTACCGGCGGGGCAGGCCTGTACATCGACATGCCTCCGGCAACTGATACATACGATGGCGGGGGCGGGCTCTCCGCGTGCGTAGGCACCATGATCGACCTCACCCTCGACTCAATACTGGTACTTGACATATACGGCCGGTACGGGTATTTCGGCCTGGGAGAAGAATCTACCCGTCTCACCACCGGTGCATCACTGGGCTTCGTGTATAAAATTGGCAGAATTTAAGAAAGCACTCAGGAAATGCGTGGTCCCCTCGGCAATTACCTGCCTTGCAGGTTGCGCAGCTATACTGACTGTCTACGGCACCACTTCCGCCACACCATATCCCGGTTTTGCCCCTTTCATGTGCGCGGCATGCGGCCTGCTGTTACTTCTACTCTGGACACGAATGAACAGGTCTTCTTCGCTTTCCGGCAACAACAAAGCAGCAAAGATACTCTTTCAGTGGGCGATTATCGTGACAGTTGCCCTCATAATGGGCTTTCGGGCCTTTTCTTTTATTCCCACAGTATTTCCACAACCGCAAAAGAAAGAATATACTGCCTCGGTATACAGTATCGAGATGCAGCGCTATACCATAAGGGCCAGCCTGCGCTGTTCTGACGGAGAGGGTAAATATTTTAACGCTGTTGCCTACCTCTCGCCTGGCACAAATGTTAAAAATGGAGACACAATACGGTTCACCGCGAAGGCATACGTATACGAACAATATACAGAATCACCGGCACAACTCTATTTTCTGCACCGTGGAATATCCGCCTCCTTTTACCTGGATAACACCCGGGTAACGATAGTACATTCGCCGGGCAATTCCATTAAATCTTACTTCAGGGAGCGTGTTAGCGAATACGTGTATGCTACCTATTCGCCGGTAACCTCTTCCATCATCATGGCCCTGTATTTCGGCAACCGTGATTATATTCACAAGGAGATACTGCACCTGTTCACCTATGCCGGGGCACTGCACGTACTTGCGGCAAGCGGCCTGCACGTGGGCATAATCGCGTGTATCCCGCTTCTCATCGGCTGGGTGCTGCGGCTTAACAGAAAAACCACCTGGATACTCTGCATGATGACGGTGTGGGCATATCTCTATTGCACCGACATGCCTGTTTCGCTGATCAGGGCCGCCGTGATGCTTGGTATCGCGGTACTGCATATCATCGGCAACCAGCAGAAGAATACCTTCAATATTCTCTTCATGGCAGCCACCCTTATTCTCTTGCTGTATCCCTATGAAATATTCAATCCCGGGTTTCACCTGTCATTTGCCGCCACCTTCGGTATTATACTTCTTTTCCCCCTGATATCCCGCCGCCTCCCACGGCTTCCTCTTGGCATTCATAATGCCATGGGGGTGACCATCGCGGCACAGATTTTCGTGGTGCCCCTGCTCATCATCCACATGGGTGAATACAACGTGTCTTCTTTTATATCAAATATTACCATCGTACCGGGTGTGTCACTCCTCCTGGTCACATCAATCATGCAGCCATTTCTTATCCCCTGTCCCCCTCTTGCCGAAGCATTCGCGTGGGGCATTGACGGGGTAACCAGCATGATTGTGTATGGAACCAAAATGCTCTCATCACTGGGCACCCATGGCCCGGCGCAGAAGAACCTGGCCGCCATCGTGATGGGATACGGTGCCCTGTTTCTGCCATTTTTACCCGTGTTTAAGAAAAAGAAGCATCTTCTAATTACACTTCTGGCTGCCATTTTGATCTCTCTCGCCCTGATGTGGCAGCAACAGCAACCCCAACGGGTACGGGGAGCATTCCTCCCGGGTGAAAACGGGAATGACACCGTACTTCTTTCAGGAGGCGGCAAGGGGGTTATATTCGGGCTGCCGGATAATTACGGGGACATTGTAAAGATGCACACCTATTTTCGAAACAGGTGTGTCAGCAGCGTGAGTCTGTACATCCCCCGGCCCGATTACGCGCAGGTTAAGCAGGCGGGGCACGCGTTAAAAAAAATACCGGTTCACTCCATAATAATTGACAGGGGTTTCACCTTCTCATTTTTTTTCGAAAAGTTATGCAAAATGGCACAGGCCGACGGGTGCCCGTTGCTTGTGCGTGACCTGCGAAGCATTCCCCGTTCACAATCCTCAAGCCTTCCACTGTCACACATTTCCCCTGGTACACTTTCCTCAACTGATCACAAGAGTATTGTTTCATTATGCAGGGCCATACAACGAAATGACTATTCGGGTTTAATTATTCTCTAACGTATTGACGATAAGAAAAGTAGGACAGGTATAGCGCTTTAATCCGTTCTTTTTTCAAAATATTGTTGTATTGGGATTTAGATTCAGATATAAAAGTACAATTATTTATTACGTGTCAGGAAGGAATAATGGCGACTATCAACACCTCTGAGCTAGCGAGAACCTTCAACGAAGGCGAGCCACTTTCATTTTCATTCTATTATCCATCAGAAAATACCATTAAAACACTCAACGCCATCCTCGCGAAGATACTGGCCACCACGGACCGTATCTTTCTGCTTGATATGATGGTTACCATTCTCAGGGAAATTATAATCAATGCCACCAAGGCAAACGCCAAGCGTGTATATTTCCACAAAATGAACCTTGATATAGCCAACCACGAGTCATATATGAAAGGAATCGAGAAATTCAAGGAAGACATAGTGGGCCAGCTTGACAGGCTGGAAGGCGAATTGAAAAAGAGCAAACTGAAGGTAACCTTCTATACCAGGAAGGAAGAGGATGGCATTAAATTTATAATCACCAACAATTCCCCCATATTACCGGAAGAACTTGAGCGCATCAACCTGCGCCTTGACAATGCACGCAGGTACAAGGACTTTACCGAGGCCTATGAAGAAATTTACGATGAAACCGAGGGGGCCGGTCTTGGCATTGTGCTGGTTGTACTGCTTTTGAAAAGCTCAGGCATCGATCCCGTACATTACAAGATTAAAACAGACGGGAAGGTAACACAGGCATCCCTGTTCATCCCTTACCAGATGAGACCGGAAAAACTTACCACCTCCATAAAGCAGCAGATACTTGATGACATTGAAGGCATTCCCACCTTTCCCAAACAGGTGCTTGAATTGATACAGATGTGCAAGCGCAGGGACGTGGAAATCCGGGAGATTTCTGAGAAAATTATCCAGGATCCCGCCCTCTCAACGGACGTGCTGAAGCTTGCTAATTCAGCTGGATTCATCACCGGGAAACGTGTTGAAAGCCTGAATGAGGCCGTCATGAACATTGGCCTTAAAAATCTTGAAGCATTGCTGATCGCCACCAGCGCCAGGAAAATACTTGATAAAAGGTACACCAAGTTTGAGCAGATATGGGAACATTGCAACAGGACCTCCTTTTATGCCCGAACCATTGCCGCGAAATACAAACTCGGTAATATTATTGAACACGTCTCCCTTGCCGGACTTTTGCACGATCTTGGAAAGATTATTCTACTGTCAACCGACCTGGAAGTAACAAACTGGATAGCCGACCTGGTCTCCGACAGGAAGATGCGAACGTCCACCGTCATGGAAGAGGTATCCATAGGCATCAGCCATTCAACTATCGGAGAATTGATAGCCGAGAAATGGCAGCTTCCCGACTACCTGGTAACAAGCATACGATACCACCACACCCCACTGGAAGCAAATGCAGAATATGCCGATCACGTAGGCATAACCTATCTCGCCAATATGCTCTGCGGGGTTGAAAACAGGAAATACCAGTACTACTATATTGAGGAATCCATTCTACAGCGTTTTAAATTATCTGATGAAAAAGACCTGAATGCTTTCCATCAGAAACTGAAAGATCTTTACAGCGAACAATCCTGAAAAGCAAATTACCGGGTTCTGCCATTATGTATCGATACCAGCTTAAAGAATCATCAAGCGGCCATACCACGTTGGTATGCCATTCTGACAACCAGGCTATTCGACTGCATTCAGCATATGATCCCGTGAGAGAGGCCGGCAGGCAGGTATCCGCTTTTAACCCGGGAAGGGCATCACACATCATCATCTGCGGCATGGGTCTTGGCTACCACCTGCAGGCCATACAAGAACTCTGGCCCGACAGAAAACTTATCATAGTAGAACATGACCCCGAGGTGTTAGACCTGGCCCGTACAGTCAATCCTGATATTATGGAAGGGGCAACGGTTATAACAGGCAGGTTTGATGTGCAGAACGTGCTTGAACCCATAGAGATATCTTCGTTCAGGGGAGCACGGGTGTACCGCCATCGCCCCTCCTGCCAGCTGTACCCCGGGTTTTACGAGGACATGGCAGCGGATATACAGCAGTTTTTCTCTTCAAAGATGAGTGACCTTCTGACAAGATTCGAATTTGAAAAGCTGTGGATACGAAATATTTTCCGCAACCTGAAGAACCTGGAAAGGGGATATGCCGTACACGATCTTTTCGGCAGTTTCAAGTCAATACCGGGCATAATAGTATCAGCAGGGCCGTCATTACGCAAAAATATTGACCAGCTTGCCATGCTGAAAAACCGTGCCCTCATCGTATGTGTGGACACGGCATTAAAACCCGTGCTGAAAAAGGGCATCACCCCCCACATAGTAATGACATTAGACGCCCAGTCGCACAGCATCAAGCATTTCCTGGGCACCCATACCGGTAATGCCGTGCTGCTTGCCGATGTTGTCAGTTATCCCAAGCTGGTACGTGATTATAACGGTCCCCTGCTTTTCAGCACAACCGCCAGGTATTATGATGCCCCTGACGGCTCACTCAAAAGAGAGGCCACCCCGGTGATGGACTGGGTTGAACAGCACCTGCCCCCGCTGGGAGATATCCAGTCAGGGGGTTCAATTGCCACCAGCGCGTTTGACCTCGTTAGAAACCTGGGCTGTGACCCCATCATCCTTGTTGGTCAGGATCTTGCCTATACCGGCCGTGAAATACACACCAGCGGCACCCATCATAACGATGAATGGCTTCCCGTTATAAACAGGATCAAGAATCTCGATACGATCAACCAGTCGGTCATCAGGAGAAGAAAGATCAAGTTCGTTCCTTCATTCGGAAACAGCAAACCGGTGCTCACTGATTTCGTTCTTGATCTATACCGGCAATGGTTTTCTGATTCTGCCGGCAAGGTTCCCATTGAAGTTATAAATGCCACCGGCGGGGGAGCGGCAATACCCAACACCATTGAAACATCACTTGATACACTCACCTCCCGAATACCAAAACAAAAGGTGCCGCCTGAAAAGATACTGCAACAGTTTCTTTCGCACAATACTACCCTGCCTACAGGAAAGATATATGAAGAAATGGCTGGTTTCAGAGAACAGTTACTTCATCTCCGGTCGATAGCCTCAACAGAACTGGAGAATGAAAATGATGGACACAATACCGAAGAATTGAATGCCATACTGTCTACCGATGACATGAACAGTATACTGAAACCATTTCTCCGGAAAACACTCTTTTATTTCAATCGCCATCCAGACCTGCCTGAGAAAAAGATGAAAGAAATGATGTGTGCCGATATAGTTGATGCCGCTGACATCCTTCTTCCCATGCTGTCCCCATGAGGGTAACTTCTAAAATATGAATTCACTATTACCAGGCTGTATCCGATAATGTAACAAAGTAGTATTCCAATAATCACATAATTATCAGGAAAAATCCGGATATTCCATGATACAACAGTTACGATACAGCATAGCAATATTTCTTTCAATGGTAATTACGGCGGGAATCTGGGCACACCAGGTGCAGGCAGATGATTTTACCCGAAATTACAGAAATACCAGCATCAACTGGACAAAAGAAATTATAATATCAGCATCTGCAGCTGATATAAGGATCACAAAAGAGGGGCAGCCGCTCAACATCGATACTGGTGTACCCACTTCTTTAAACCGGGCAAGACAGGCCGCCTATCTTCACGCCCGCACCAATGCCATTGAAGAGATGGCTATGTCCATACAGCATATAATAGTGGACCCCGACACAACGATGCGTGAGCTTCTACAGCGTGAAACATTTACCCAGGCAGGGCTTGCTGAACTGATACAGAAACGTACCAGCAGCAGGGTGTATCCTTCAGGTTTTACAACCGCCCATTGCCGCCTTTCCATTCCCATGGGCGAATTATTACAGGTAATACCCTACACCTTTCCAGAACACGAATTCCCCAATATATGGGGAGATACCATACCTACGGAATATACAGGACTAATTGTTGACGCGCGGGGTCTTGAAGTTAAACCCATGCTTCTTCCTTCACTTTTTGATGACACTGGACGTGAGATATTCGGCCGGCAATACATCCACAGTCCCATAGCGGTTGAGAAGGGAACAGTGGCCTACTGCTACAACGAGGATGACGCCATGCGCCATGCCAAGTCGGGGAATCGTCCATTCTTCACCATAGCCGCCAGGGCAACCAGGGGATGTCCTGTTCTCTCCAGTGACGACGCGAGAAAAATTTACAGCAGCCCCGTAACCAGGAAAAACTTGAAAAACTGCAACGTGATTATTATTCTTAACAGGGAAGATGAGAGTAGTTAAAAGGAAACTGAAATGAATCCCCTTGTAAAAATAGTATATACCATTATAAACTCGATCAGCAGATCAATAGGGTCACTTGACAGTAGAACAGCGGAAACCGTTCGGCAGGCTTTTTTCTTTATGATTTTTCTTCTTATGATCGGCGGCATTTTTCTGGGTAATTATCTTGGCAAAAAGTCCGCAAAACACGGCGGAGAACCCCTGTCGGAGACAACGAACCAGTCATTTGACATTGATATCAAGCATTCGAGGGAACGCGGCAGCTTCAAGAACATGCTCAAAGAAGAGCTTATGCGTGAGGCCGAGAAAAGCGGTAATGAAAAGATACCCTATCCCGCCAGGGAAGAAGAGCCTATCCCCATGAAAGACGCGCTATTAGAAGTACCGGGAACTGAAAAGGAGCGTTCCGGACTTCCTCCATCTGTTGAGAGGAACAGTCCGGTTGATATTCAAAAACTGGACAAAAAGGATACTGGCAGCGACGTTAATATTTTAAAACAGCCACCTACCCCCGTCGAAGAAAAACCCGGGGAGATAATCAGGCATGATCCGAAAGCTCCTCCCGTGATAGAAGAAAAAAAAGACACAAACGACCGGGTTATTACCGGTGAGAAAAAACAACTGGAACCTCTTGATCCCGGCAAGGGGGTTGCTGAATGAGATTAGTACGAACGTGCATAATTATGATTACCTGCGTGATATGTCTTTTCACGTCACTTCCCCTGGTGGGGCAATCGCATGAATCAATAATTAAAAGCATCCTTGCTGAAGAAGAGGATACCAGTACTAAGCCCGGAAAAAACACCGAAACGGAAAAACTTGAAAGTGGGAACGTAATCACCGGTGAAAATGATGATGAAAACGCACCGGCAGCGGACACTCCTGATCAGCTGGCACTGAAAATGGGTATCGAGCTGTATAACAGCAGGCTGTTTGACCGGGCGATGGAAAAATTTTCATCCATAAAAAAAAATTACCCCAACAGCCCCTACAGTGACGCGGCATCAATATGGACCAGCCGCATATTCATGGACAGGGGAAAGTACAAGCAGGCGCTTAAAGAACTTTCGGGTATTCCTGAAAAGTCAGGTGAGTATCCGGCATCACTGTTTCTCAAGGGGAATGTGTTCAAAGCACAGGGGCAGCACATCCAGGCAATAGAGTCATTCAAAACGGTATCCGCCCTCTTTCCAGAGCACGAACTTGCCGATGACGCGCTGTTACACACGGCTGAACTCTACCTGCAGGAAAAGCAGGGAACCCAGTCACTTGACGCTGTTATAAAAATTATTAAGTATTACAGGGACAGGGAAACGATTGACGACGCGTATTACTGGCTGGGGGCCATTCTTCTGCATGATCCTGTTCATAAAGACGTGGAATCCGCGAGAAAAGTATTTAAAATTTTTCTTAAACGTGCCGGAGATCCGGCAAACAGGCATTTTCACAACTCACCCCTCACCAACAGGGCGTCCCGTGACCTGCAGCAAATTGAAGCTACCTACTTCCAGGAAGAATGATTTTTACCTTTACTATTTAAGGGCCACGTTCATTTCAAGCTGTCCGTAAGGACTGTACAGGTTTATACCCAGCGTTGTCTGTTTCACCAGGGTTATGGTAAAATTATCACCTTCTACAACAGTTGGAGTTGTCATCTCAATACGCTTTCCGGAATAGGCAAACAGGTTCATCGCGTTACCGGTGATCATGTTGGCAAGCTCACCAACTATATCCTTGTATTCTGATTTCATCTGTTTTTCATCGATACCGGGAGCAAGGGTCTCGGCAATCTTGTATACCATGTTAAACCCCATGCTGTATACAACTTCACCATTGACCGCCCCTGTAATACCTATAATTATTGCCACATCGTGGGATGGGTCGGGCAATTCTTTAATGGTCAACTTTCCACGTCTGAGTTCAACATTCATTATTGATTTAAAGACCGCGCTTGCCGCCTCAAGAAAAGGATTAACATATTCAGCGTTAATATTCATAATTACCTCGCTTATACCATACCATATTCTATACTACCGGTCTTTTCTATAAGATAAAAGTATTTATTCCCCGGTTTGCAAATTTTTCACAATTTCTGATTCTTCATACAACGTGTTCAGCAACGACATATATAAAGAGTTCGCCTTGGCATAATAAACGCGTTTCTCAATAGCTTCATACTTATCCTGCGGGGGCTTTACAAAGGGCACCTGTTTTTTCACAGGTGTAAACACGTAGAGCCCGTCAAAAGACTGTATTACCCTTGAAGATTTCCCGATATCTATGGCAAGGGCGTCACTCCTGAATACATTTGATTCGCTTATGGCGTATAGTACCGAACCTTTATCATTCTGTTCCCTGACCGGTTCGCCGATAGAAAACTGGTTAGAAGTGGATATTTTACCACCAAGCATTCCTGCCGCTTTATTAAATGACGCTCCCCCGAAAGCAAGGGAGTCCAGCTTTTTTACCAGTTCAGCTTTCTGCTCTTCAAACTTCTGGTTTTCCAGTTTTTCCCGTATGCGCTTTCTATCGCTTTTGGGGTCCTTGATCTCCGAAGGATTTTTCTCCATCTCTTCTTCTACTTCAGTATCAGTTACTGATATTCGCGACGCGAATCTCTTTTTCAGATCATTACTGGAAACGTAACAATACCTGATACGCATGGATGAATTCTGTAGTGTATAGCGGGTGCTAACTTCCTCGGGAGATACACCCACCCCGCCCATGACCAGCTGCTGCAATTTCATTAAATACAGTTCATCTTTCACCATCTGAAAATAATCAGTGATGCTTATATGCAGCCGCTGCATAAAATTCTGTAGAATGCTCTCGTCAAACTTCCCCTGTTCGTTGGCAAATCGTCGATGGAAAAGGTTCTTCACCTCTTTATCGGACACCCGGATATCAAGATCTTTTGCTTTCTGAATAAGAAGCCGCTCCTGTATCATTCGGTCGAGTATCTGTTTCTGCATTTCGTCAGACTTGGCGTTTCCATACCTGTAGGCATTAAGGTCACGATAACGGACAAAGTCAAGATGCTGAATAGTTTCACCGTTCACGACGGCAACTGTATTTCTGTCCATACCCATCTTAGACATAAAATCGGGCATTCCAAACGTAATGGCGATGATGAGGACAAAAAAACCAATTATAATGTATCCGCCAACTTTCACTGCGGGAGATCTGGAATCAAACATCGTACTATCTACCTCTATTCACTCGTTCATGGGTTGATTCAATAAAATCAGTATTTAAGAATGACATCAAGCAGTAACTTTGTCAATGAGAAATAATACCAGTTGCTATCTTTATTGGAAATTACTCTTCAGCCTCGTCTACCAGCATAACGGGAATACCATCACGTACAGGATATTTCTTTTTGCATTCCGTACATATTATCTTTTCATTCCTGGCATCGTATTCAACGTCACCCTTGCAGGCGGGACAGGCAAGTATATCAAGAAGCTTCGTGTCTATCATTTCGTCCTCATCCAATACTGTTTTTTATCACTGTTGCTTGTTATCCTTATCAAAGTTTTTACTATAGAGTCAATCAAAAATATCAGCAAGGGGTGTTTTTTTATGACGGGGGTGAATTAAATATCGGGTAAGGTGCAATGAATTTCAATGTCAATTTTGAATTAAGAAGGGCACATTCCTCTTTGTCATGCGTACA
>JAGYNX010000339.1 GCA_018399855.1 Spirochaetota bacterium | reverse complement strand
TTTAAAGCGTCTTCTTTAACCATTCCAGTTCCTCTTTCGTTCTGGATAAATCATATTAAAAGGCTTGAAATATTTTAAATACATGAAACCGCCCGCTTCGCTCGATAAACGCGGATTAACGCGATTTATGGAGAATAATTGACAATTAATACAATCATCCGTGTTCATCTGCGTGTATCTGCGTGTATCTGCGGTTAAAAAAAAGATGTAAATGCAATTTAATAGATTGATATTATTAAGAGTTTTTCATCCCCATGAATACGAAAAGAGTGTTTTTATTTGACTATAAAGTCAAGCAGGATTACTGAAAGGTATGGAAATTCATAAACACATGGAGCGTGCTCTTCGGGGCCTTCATGATAGGGAAGCTGAAGTAGGGTTTCAGTTATAATTGCATGTTCAAAAGCATTTTCAACAATTGATCGGCCCCGTTTTCTTTGAAGATATGATTGCTGAACAAACGGGGCCTTCGCCACTGGTCTTCAAACATGCGTTCGAAAGGAACGTACTCTGTTTGTTTCTGGAAATACCTTGTTTCCCAGAAAGAGTTGTAACCGGCACCGGATATCAAAAGGTCAAACGCGTTATAATAGTCAATGACCGGGAAAATCCCGCTGGTATCGTAATTCGTTGTGCTGACCAGGGCGTAATCGGCCGGGAGTTTCTGGCTGTATTCGTGGTAAACCTGTTCAAACTCACCCGGATTACCGTTAATGCTGATAAGGCATAACTTCTGATGGGGATCAGCTTTAAGCTTTTCCCTGGCAGTTAGTTCGGGATAAATTTCATCACTGTTTCGCATTATTAGCGGGTTTACCTGGATTGTTGAGAATGAAAAATCAACCGGTTCTATTGCAACGCATGTTTGGTATGACTGAGGTTTGAATGTGTACGTTTTCTTTTCTGTTTCTATGGTAAAAAATGAGGGGGACACCTGGCGTGCCAGGAAAACTTTTATACAGGGGAGCTCATCGATGAATTCTGCAAGAGTAAACCATTGCAGGTAGACTACAAGTATATCCGGTTTAAGTGATGATATGGTATGGTAGAGTATGGACTCCCGGTAATGTTCGGGTGATAACTGGTATTCGTTTTCTACAGGTAGCTGGATGTGATCAATTCCCATGTCTTCTGCCAGGTATCCCATGGGGCAATGGGTTACCATTATGTAATCAACCGGCACATTATTTCTTTTAAAAGCATTATAAAGAGAAATGCCTGGCCCCAGTCTGCCAGAGCCGGTCACCCCGGATGAATAGTATACAATCTTCACCTGTCAGCATGAATAGAAGAAATCGAACTGACCGGTTCCACTACCAAAACTACCGTAATTGTCCCAGTTGCTCCCATTCATATCTGAAAAGCTGAGTAGCCTTTCGTACTGACCACCGCCACCCTGTTCATCAATCAGGTAGAAATCATCGTTTAAGATGGCAACAAATCGCCGGGGGCCAACAAGTTCATCGGGGCCTGTTGGAGTGGAATCGGTTCCGGTTCCATATTCCTTCACAAATGATAATGTATCAGCCGTAAGCTGTATTACCCTGTTGTTTGATCCTACTGAGCTTTCATGGTAATTTGCAAAATAGCATGCTCCGTCTTTAACCATGACATCCCAGGGTACATTTGGAACACCTGTATATGATGAAATTATCAAACCATTTCCACCGTCTGCATTGGGATCGAACCTGCATATAGCATAGGTTGCCGTTAATGAGCCATACCTGATAGCAATATACACAATACCTGAACCACCAATAGAAATTCCATAGATAGTTGGATTATCGAAAAAAGATAACATGGAATAGGTATCCACGGGTGCAGTATCATTATATCCGCACCTGAAGATGGTATCAGAGTTGGCATAGTATACCAGGCGATTGGGGCGGTCTATGGCTACTGACAGTACCCCTGATTCGCTGTTGCTGTTGATGTGGGTATAGGTTGTGGATGTGATATCATCAACCCTGATCACAACATCTTCATCGGTAGCGCTGCTGAAATTTGCAATATAGATCCTTCCAAGCGAGTCAAAATCGATATCGTACGGGATAAAGCTCCCGACAAAACTGATATCACTTCCATTAAGGGTGGTCCACCCCGTACCGGTCATGTCATCAATTTGTACTACCCTTTCGTTCTGACGATCAGGTATTACAATTTTTGTGTTATGCACGTCCATATTGATGGACACGGTCACCTCACCGGGTGCGATGTTCATTGTGGTTGCTCCCCTGAGAGTTGCAGACGGGGTTTGTGCCAGTACCTCGAATGTGCGCTGAGAGCCTGAAGGTACTTCAATAGAAATTGTAGTTGTTGATGCAGGATATGTACCTGTAACAATGTCCATGTCTGGAGCGGTTACATTTACGGTTATTTCTGTAAGATTTACTGGTGGCTGGGCGTATAGACGGGTAACAAACAAGTCTCTGATCTTTTGCATGATGGAGGTTGTAGATTTTTCTTCAAGGCCAAGATCAATTGTCACGTATGAGATACCCCCATCGTGACTGCAGCTGCCAGCCAGTAAACATGCTGTAATAATTACCAGTAAAAAAGGGGTGCTG
>JAGYNX010000338.1 GCA_018399855.1 Spirochaetota bacterium | reverse complement strand
TAAGCCTTTACCGCCTTGTCGTATTTCTTCTCACTCCTGTACTTGTCACCAAGTTCACGCCATTTCTTCGCGTCGGGCTTAATGTCCTCTTTGGGCTTACTCATGCCGGAGGGCTGGGTGTCCATATCACCGGTATCCCTTGTAATGCCGCTTGATGGTCCCCTGCCGTCTGAACCATCAAGTGCGGTGCCATTACCATTGCCCTTTGATGATGCGTCTCTTTCTGCCATTCGCCGGGCGTTATCCTGTCGTTGCCGCAGTCTTGCCATGGCATCGGTATACTTGCCCCTGAGATTCTTGTCGCGGCTGTTGTAGCTCAGGGCCTTGCGGTAATACTTTACGGCGTTTTCATAGTCACCGTCACGGGCGTATATATCACCAAGCCGTTCGGCTGCTTTGGCGTCGGCTGCATTAACAGAAAGTGCCCTTTCGAATGAGTCAATGGCCTCACCGGTCTGGTCAAGTCTGAGGTTTGCTTCTCCTTTTCCCCGGTAGTATTTAGATTTACGGGGATCAAGTTCAATGGCCCGGTTATACTGCTTCTTCGCGTCATCATACCGCTTCACCTGCCTGTACACTTCGCCAAGATAGTAATACCCTTCAGCGTCACCAGGACTCTTCCGAATTCCTTTTTTTATAATATCAATAGCACCGTCGGTATCACCTCTTCTCAGCCGCTGGCGGGCGATATTCCAGTAGCTTTCCTGGTGATCGGGGGCCACGTCTATAGCCTTCCTGTATTCTTTCAATGCACGGTCGATCTCTTCTTTCTTGTCGAATACATTACCCAGCTTGTTATAAGCCTGCGGGTACCTGGGAAAGGCTTTCTTGGCAAGCTGCAGTGTTTTTATGGCATTTTCATAATCACCCTTCAGGGCATAGGCATGACCCAGTTCATTCAGGGCGGAATAATTGTTGGGGTCAATTTCAAGTGCACGTTTATAATATTCAATAGCCCTGTCGATATCCCCGATATCCTTGTAGAGATTACCAAGCTTTACGAGGGTGTCAGTGTTATATGGATCAGTCTCTAACAGCTTCTGGTAGAGTTCGATCTGTTCCACGCGAAGGTCTTTTATCTCGTCGAAGTCAACACCCTTGTCGCCGAAGAAAAGAAAATATCCTCCTGTTAGAAGCAGCAGGGCAAGTAATCCAATACTGGCCCGCTTTACGTTCTTATACCTGTCATAATATGCCATACAACTCCTCCGTGTTTCTGATTACAGGTCGTCGTCCCTGTATATTTCTTCAAATTTTTGTTTAGTTTTCTTTTTCTCATGTCCGGCTTTTCTGTCTTCGGCTTTACGCTCCTGCTGTGCAAGGGTGGCCCCGCCAAGATGCAGTGCTTCTTCAATAGAGATGTCACTGCCGGGAGGAGGAATCTTGAAGTTGGGGTCTTTCAGAAGTTCGATCACCCGCCTGATCTTTTCATATTGCGTATCTTCAGGGGCGATACTCAGAAACTGCTCCCAGGCGTTAATGGTCTTCTGCTTGTCCCGAAGCAGCATCAGGCTGGCAAGACCCACGTGATAATAGGAATACTTCAACGAAGGGTCAGCCGCGAATGCTTTTTTAAAATATTCAATAGCTTTCTGTCCCTCTTTCTTGTAATAGTAGATCTGGCCAACACGAAAAAGGTTTTCCCCGTTATCAGGGTTCATATCCAGGGCACGCTGGTATAGTTTCAAAGCCCCGTCATATCGTTTTTTCTTCAGAAAAATGTCACCAAGATAACTGTATGCTTTTTCATTTTCGGGATTTTCTTTCAGTGCCTGCTGTAATAGCAGTTCGGCCATCTCGAATTTTCGCTTAAAATAATATTTTTGTGCTTTCTCGAAGGTGGATTCCTTCTCTGAATTATCTGCCGGGTAAACCGGTATGGCACACAGCATATATATCAGTATGGCGATGACACCGTGTATAATTGTCTTGTTTTTCATAACTGCCAGTGGTTTTCTCCTTTATTTTATATCGACTGGAGGACATCCATGTTCAAGATATAATTTCCATTTCATGTTGGCAACAATGATTATAGTATATCGCAATAAACTCCTTGATTCGGCGTAAAACTGCTGTTAGCATTTATATGACAGAACCAACGGCATACTACAAGCAATTAATGAATTAGACAACAATTATGAAAAAATGTTCCAGGTTTTTTCATGAGTACTGTTGCTGCCCTGTCCATGGTATATATGGGGGCATCATCGTCATGTGGTGGGGTTTACAGGCAACCGGTCAACTGGCACGTAAAGGCGCGCTGGTGGACGTATCCGCTCTAATCAAAACCAGCGACAGTGTAAACCGTCAGACCGTATCAACAAAACCCGGGAAGCTCTGTACCTGGAAAAACAGCCTGTACGCCGTTCCCATTGATATGAATAACCTGGAATTACATTACAACAAAACACATTTCGGTGACACGGGCATAGATCCCGGCAGCATTTCGAGGGCTCTGACCCCTCCCTGGGAAACGACCCCTGCCGAAGGGGCTCTTCGGGGGCTCTGACCCCGTGCTGGCGGGAAGGCAGAGAAGGTGAAGGTGAACTTACATCCTGAAAACCTGAGATTAATTTTTCTGTCAGT
>JAGYNX010000337.1 GCA_018399855.1 Spirochaetota bacterium | reverse complement strand
GTTTCAGGGTGGCGGTGAGATTTTGTTTAGAAAAATATGACAGGTGCCCGGGCAAAAAATAACCGTAATTGCTGCCTTCCTTTTGTGCCTGCAAGCCCTCCATGTTAGCGGTCTGTATAAGCAGCAGGCCCCCGGGGCGAAGAAGCTGCCTGCATTCCCGAACAAGGGAAGCAGGGTCTTTCATGTGTTCGATAACTTCAACCATTGTAATTACATCGAAACTGTGATGGTTGAACTGATGATCGTCGATGGTTCCCTGGTGTATGGTGTTTCCGATACGTTTGCGGGCATGTTCGGCCGCGTATGGGGATATCTCGATTCCGTGGGGCACAAACCAGCGGGAAGCGGCAGATAGAAATCCACCGAAGGAGCAACCGATATCAAGGATGTTGCCGCCGGGAATGTACCTGCGTATGGTTTTCAGCCGTGCGTTCCACACGAAGCGGGCAAAGTGTTCTGCACTGCGTTCATCGAAATATGTATAATCGGCGGTACCCTCGTAGTATTCACGTCCGTAAAATTGCTGGATAGTTTCATCTTTGAATGGAGGATTCATGAAAATAAAACCGCAATGATGACACCTGTCCACTGTGAAGGAAGGTGACTGGTGATCTATGCGGGAATGAAATGATATGTCATGGCTGCCGCACAGGGGGCAGGCTGTATGCGGTGTATCAAATTGATCCAGTTTTTGCAACTCATCAGCTTTCATTCTTTTTTGTCGCCCTGTAAAACCAGTGTGAGATCCTTGTGTCCATACTGCCGATCAGGGTGCGCTCCATGAGACCATACTCAAAGCTGTGGAATATACTGAACAGGCTGGTAAGCTCTTCTTCGTCAAAAAATGACATGCTGGCCCCGTGAATATCGGCCCTGTCGGTTTCCCAGGTGTTGTTTCCCCTGTGCCTGCCGCGCCTGGTGTGGGTATCGCGGGAGCTGCGAAGGGTGCCGAAAAGAATTCCACCGGGGCGTAATACCCGGTGTATCTCGTCAAGCATTACGGGGGTACTTTCTTTACCGGTGTAGTGTAACGACCCCCAGGCGATGGCCAGGTGTATGCTGTTGGCAGTAAAGGGCATCTGGTTAATGCTTGATTGCAGGTACCATCCGGGAATATGCTTACCGCAGGTAACCAGCGCACTGTGGCTCAGGTCTATGCCGGCCACCTGTTCGATACCCAGGTCGCGAAGTAGACGTACATGTCTTCCGGTGCCGCAGCCAAGATCAACCGCACGCAATACGGATGGGTTTCCGCTGTTCTCCACGAAGGGTTTCAACATGCGTACAAGCTGTTCGTCGGGGTACAGCAACAGCGACCTGTCCCTGTGGTAATGATGTTCCCATTCATTCATCTTCATTCAAGTACGATATCCATTTTCGTAAGTGTCCTGTTGGATTTAGCTATGGTCTCGTCAACCGTGCTTCCCCTGGTGATGATGACACCAAGCCGATCATGATTAGTCTTAGGCTCAGACAGGCTGTCTCCCTGCTGCTTGAATATACGTGTATACAAGATGCCCCTTCGGCCGGTTGCTTTAAGTGCGTTGAACGAGGCAAGTGTGCCACCACCTCCAAAGAGATACTTTACGGTAACAACAGGTGAAACACGGGGTAAGGGAGGAGGGGTAAACTTCATTCCGGTTATTGAGCGTATCACCTGTTCGAAAATGTTATATCCGGTTCTATCGGGAATGGCAATGTCCGCCAGGAATTCACCGCCGAATTCGGGTACCGCCTCGATGACAAATGGGGTATCGTTGTGATCTATTATAAGTTCGATGACAAGGGGTGAACTTTCAATACTGAATGCGTCTGTTATGGTTTGCCCAATGGCGGTGAGTTCTTTTATTTTATTTAAGTAAACTGAAGGCAGAATGTGCATGCGGTCAGTAAAGTAAGGACGGGGTGAACGAATTTTATCAGAAATATCAACGGTATAAAATATACTCTCGTGAACGATTCCTATTACAATAATTTCATCCCCGGTAATATATTCTTCAAGCAGAAAACGGGTGTTAGACCTGGCAGTGGTAGTAACCAGGTGTCGAAGCTCTTCAGGGGTGTAGACAAGAGATACGTGACGTTTACCATGGCCGGTGAGGGGCTTGGCAACCAGTGGAAATTTCATTTTTGCGGCGACTTTATTCGCGTTACACGCGGTAACAATCCTCCAGGCAGGTGTTATGATGCCATGCTTTACGAACACGCGCTTCATTTCAGACTTATTGATAAATGCGTTAACCATTTCCGGAGGCAAATATGGTTGCTGCAGAATCTTTGCAAGGTGTGCCACCGTTTTGATTGATTTACCGTACGAACGTGAAAGAACACCCTTCACATCTCCAAGTATCAAAAACTCCATCATTTTTGAATATATTTCTTTCGCATTCAATACAGATTCATGAATCTTCATCTCGCACAGTTTTAGTCCGGGGGCGAAAGGGTTCCTGTCAACTCCTATGAGTTGAAATCCCAGCTTCCTGGCTTCTTTTATAATAGGAACCTGGTTTGTGCCGGCCCCTATTGATACAAAAAGGGGAGGTGCTTCATTGCTGGTCATATGGCCTGTTCCGGGTAGTTGTTTGTACGTGCA
>JAGYNX010000336.1 GCA_018399855.1 Spirochaetota bacterium | reverse complement strand
ATGATGGCGGCCCCCGCCAGGCCTGCGGCGAGGCCAACCGTATCGGTTAAATAATTCATAAGCAGAAAAGCAAGAATTGTGAAAAAGAGATTTCCCCCGAGGTCGCATACCCCGTACCCCAGTTTCACCTTGACGGGCAGTTTTCCATTGTTTTCCATAGTAACCCCTGTTCTAAGTTAGTATCCCGCAATTGTACCTGCAGCGGGACCTGGTGTCAGTCATATTTTCCTGCTTCCCTGGGCTTATACATCTCCGGGTCGTAATCATGGGTAAACTCTTTTCCCAGGAAAGGATCATTCGTTTCTTTCATGTGTTCTTTAAGAAGGGCACGCATTTTCTGCAGCTCTTTTTTGTAGTCCGGATCACCCGCAAGGTTGTGCTGCTCGTTGGGGTCTTTTTTCAGGTCGTAGAGTTCTTCTTCAACCCGTGGTTTCTGCCATGGCTGGTTGGGAAGTTCGCATACCTTCTGTGCCCATTCCATGTGGGCGCACTGGTCAAGCCCCTTGGCGATGTCGGAGTAATTGTGAATGTACTTGAACCGGTCGGTACGCACCGCCCTGGTGGGGAGATAATGCACGTGATAGGTCATCTCCATGAACACCGCATCACGTAACTTGTCGCATGAACCTGAAAAAGCCGGCACCAGGGATTTACCCTCCATGTTGTAGCCGGAGGGGATTTGTACTCCCGCGGCCTCAAGTAGTGTAGGCATGATATCGATGGTATTTGCAAGTCCCTTACATGTCTTCCCGGCCGGGATCTTTTCGGGCCAGCGCATAAGCAGCGGTGTGCCGGTACCCCGGTCGTACAGTGTCATCTTGTTGCCGGGGAAGGGTGGGCCGTTGTCGCTCATGAAGACCACCATGGTGTTCTCTGCCAGTCCAAGGTTGTCCAGCTCTTTTAAGATGTCGCCGATAACGGCGTCCATCTCCATGGTCTGGCTGTAAAACTTTGCCACCTCTTCCCTGATCTCGGGCCAGTTTGGCAGTGTCCAGTAATCGGGAACGTTCACCTTCTTCGGGTCAACGGGAAAGTCGGGTGAGAACTTAAACTCCCCGAAATTGTCCCTGTGGTTCTGCATAAAGTTTATCTCGATATAAAAACGATTGTCCCTGTTGCGTGTAATGTAGTTGTTGATCTTCTTCGCGTCCTTTATCTTCCATGTCTTTGGCAGCATGCCGCTGAGGCGTTCGTTGTAGCCGTACCAGCCCGTGGGGAGATATGGAGAAGGGTGCCATTTGCCTATAAGGGCGGTATTGTAGCCGGCATCAGCAAGCATCTCCGGCAGCGTGGCATGGAAGGGGGAGAGTGACTTTGTCTTGTATATGTGGGTAAGCCCCGTTACCCCGTTGGTGTGGGGGTGCTGGCCGGTGATGAGGCTTGCCCTGCTGGGAGCGCAGCTTGAGGCCACCACGAAGGCCCGGGTGAACTTCAGTCCTTCTTTTGCCAGCCTGTCGATGTTGGGGGTGCTGATCTCCCTGTTGCCGTAGCAGCCCGGGTCTTTCCAGCCAAGATCGTCAGCGGTGATAAGTATGATGTTGGGTTTATCAGGATCGGTAGAGAAGCTCTTTGAGCAGCCAGTGCTGGCAATAAAGGACGTACCCACGGCAGCCGTTCCCGCCATAACAGCACTTTTCCCCAGGAACTTTCTCCTTGTGTATTTCTTTTTCTCGTCCATGTAACCTCCATTTTATGTACTTATATTTTACCGCCCGCTTCGCTCGATATACACAGATTAATAGTGAGTCGTGAGAAGTGAGTCGTGAGTAGTATCTTGCGATGTGGCGGTTTCCTGTAATTATAACTATATGATATCACAAGATCTCTTTTACAGTCCAAACACCTCCCGTAACTTCAAGCCTTCTTCGGCTTTTCCCTGTATCTTGAACTTGCCCTGTATGAGGGCCATTTCCAGTCGTTTCTTTCCTTTAAGTATTGCAGCCCAGGTGCCGGCGGGTACGGTGATGGTCATCACCGGGTCTTTCGGCAGTTCATCCTTTACAAGCTCAGGCTTCCCGTCCTTCAGCAAAAGTGAATATTCCTGTTTACCCACGGTGCCGTCTGCATCAAGTACCAGCCCGATGCTGGTGGTCCATCCCTGTGCTTTCTCTTCACGGAAGCGTTCCATCAGGCCCTCGGTGAGTTCCTCTGCTTCACCGGCATAGCGGGAAAGGTCACGGGTGAACAGTGACATGATGGATTTCCTGGAGGTAAAGGGGTTCTTTTTGATCTCGGCCCGTCGTTTTTTCCATGCATGGATAGAAGGGAATGCGAGGTCAAGTTCTTCAAGGTAAACCGCTCGTCGGATCTGGTTGGATCGCTGAATGGCAAGGTCGAATCGAAGCAGTTCACGTCCTTCATCACCGCTGAAGAATGGCGGCTCTTCACCCCGTATGGCCCGGATAAAGTTGTTGGTCGACTCAACGAAGCCGGTTGCCCAGTCGCAGGGGATGTCGCCGTAATTTTTCCACTTCTTACCATCGTAAACGCGAACTGCCGGTTTCTCTATAAGGTGACCGGTACAACGCTGCACTATGACAATGCCTTTTGTTCCGGTTATCTCGAACCACTCGTCGTTGGAATAGTATTCCGAGGGGATCAC
>JAGYNX010000335.1 GCA_018399855.1 Spirochaetota bacterium | reverse complement strand
TCATTCCCAGCTCCCATATGTCATTCCCGTCCCCGCCTGCGTGGGGATAAACTGCGGCGGGAATCCATACTGTAACATCATATGTCAGTTCATAATACACATGATTATGCACTTTATATTTTTTTGTGAAACCTTCGAATAAACCTTCTTTATGCTCTGAGACTATCTTGATAAGATTACTTGTAACACCAGTGTAAATCGTACCATTCTTGCTATTGGTCAGGATATATACAAAATATCGCATTATACTTGTTCCTGGATTCCCGCCTTCGCGGGAATGACATTAATTTCACCAGGATGGCTGTTTTTTGCGATAACATAAGCAGGAATGACCTCTTTTTCTGCTGTTTCTTTGCCCCCTCTGCGTGCTCTGTGCCTCTGTGGTGATCCTTCATTTACGCTATCGATGAATAATGATATCCTTGACATGAGCCAGGTATACCCTTCATAATAGAAAATATTTATAATAAAGGATATTCCGGTATAATGGAGAAAGGACGGGCGTTTGACTGGTTTCGTCAGGCTGAAAATGACCTTGAGTGGGGCACAGATACCCTCAAAGCTGGTAAATACTCGCAGGCCTGTTTTATATCACAGCAGGTTGGTGAGAAAGCGTTAAAAGCGGTGGCATATTTCAAGGGGTATGACATGATCAAATCCCATTCCATACTTGAGATCGCCCGGTCACTTGATATGCCAGATGATATAATTGATATGGGGAAAAAACTTGACCTGTATTATATAAGTACCCGATACCCTGACGCCTTTCCTTCGGGTGCACCGTATGAGTACTTTACGAAGGAACAGGCTGATGAAGCGCTGGCAAACGCCGCAAGTATACTTGAAGTGGTGAGAAACATATTTAATGAAAAATGATATTCTCGTAAAAATTGACCGGGATCCACTGTTCGGTATGTCGCGTGACGAGTACGTGAACAGGTTAAAGAATGTCCTCTCCGGTCGTGTTACGGAAGCATACATATTTGGAAGCTTTACCCGTGATGATTTTGGCAGGTTCAGTGATATCGACCTGATACTTGTATGTGACACATCGCTACCTTTCCTGGAACGGGCGGCCTCTTTTCATGACCTCCTTGACCTGGTGCCTACTACTGATATACTGGTATATACTCCCTCTGAGTTTGAATATATAATGGAGAATGCCAATACCGGTTTCTGGAAAAGCGTGAAGGCCGGTATGGTTAGAGTAATTTGATATGTCATTTGGCAAACGGAATTAATGGAATATAGAATTTCAAGGCATGCGAAGCAGGAAATAGATAGAAGAAATATCTCACTGGATATTGTTGATAATATAATAGGAAGTCCTGATCAAATAGTCGATGAATATGATAATAAAAAAGCATATCAGTCTATTATACAAATGGAAGATGGTAAAAGCTACCTGGTACGTATTATAGTAAATAATACAATCGAGCCTGCAGTAGTTGTAACAGTGTATAGAACGAGCAAAATCAGCAAATACTGGAGAGAACCATGAAAATACAATACGATCGTGAAGTGGATATAGTACGTATAATCTTTAGCGAGGCAAAAATTGAAGAAAGCGATGAAGACAAGCCGGGGGTGATTCTTGATTACGATAAAGACGGCAATATCGTTGGTATGGAAATAGTCGATGCTTCGAAAAGAATGGACAAGCCGGGATCAATTGAATTTGATACAGCAGTGTGATATAACTCATGAACATTCCATTTCACAGGCCATACATAGTAGACGAAGAGATCGACGCCGTCATGGAGTCGCTGAAAAGCGGGTGGACCACCATGGGGCGCAAAACCATTGAGTTTGAAGAGAAGTTTGCCGCCTACATCGGCATGCCTCACGCGGTGGCGGTAAACTCGTGTACATCGGCACTGCACATGTGCCTGATGCTTGCAGAGGTGGGGCCGGGGGACGAGGTGATTATTCCAACAACTACCTTTGTGGCAACAGCCGAGGTGGTTGAATATTGCGGCGCTCGACCGGTACTTGCCGAGATCGAAAAGGACACGCACTGCCTGAACGTGCATAACGTGGAAAAGCTGATTACCGAAAAAACCAGGGCCATTATCCCCGTACATTTTTCCGGCCAGCCCTGTGACTTGAGTTCGCTGCATGACATGGCAGAACAGCACGGCATTTACGTGTTCGAAGATGCCGCCCACGCCCTTCCTGCCTGGTACAGGGATAACAGGATCGGCACCCTGAGTGATGCCACCTGTTTCAGTTTCTACGCCACCAAGACCCTTGCCACAGGTGAAGGGGGCATGATCATCACCGGTAACGACCAGTGGACGAAGAAGCTTGAGACCATGCGGCTGCACGGTATGAACCGTGACGCCTGGAAGCGCCACGAAGACGGCGCGGGGTGGGAGTATGATGTTACCATGCTGGGATACAAGTACAACACCACCGACCTCAACGCGTCGCTGGGCCTTGCCCAGCTTGACCGGGTTGACTGGATGCATGAAGAGCGTGAAAAGATCGCCCAAAAGTACGCCGCCGCTTTTGCCGATACCGAGTTTCTTATCCCCTACGTGGTGAAAGAAGACCGAAGATCTTCATGGCACCTGTACCCGTTAAAACTGAACCTTGAATCATTGAAGAT
>JAGYNX010000334.1 GCA_018399855.1 Spirochaetota bacterium | reverse complement strand
TTATAAAATCATTGCATGATAACCTTTTACAGAGAATTAGAAGTGAAAAAGGGCTTGTGATCACTACCGTTATAACGGCAATGATGTCAAATGTGTTGATGGCAGAGCAGTATCTTTCAATTGTTGTAACGGGGCGGATTTACAGGGACGCATTCGAAAATAAGCGCCTGGCACCCAGGATGCTCTCACGTTCGCTGGAGGACGGGGGTACCGTGACATCCCCACTTGTGCCATGGAATTCGTGCGGCGCGTTTATGAGCGCTGCCCTGGGGGTGCCCACCCTTGCATATTTACCCTACGCTTTTTTTAATCTTATTATGCCGGTTGTGGCAATAACATTTACACTGCTGGGGTTATTCATAATCAGGGATGAACCATTTTCCAAAATACAGGCTGATGCGTTTGCCGGGGAGTTTTCCGGTGAATAATTCGGAGAATGCCCTCATCTCATTACGGGATGTGCACGTATTCAGGGGGGAAACCCTTATTCTTGATGGTATTGACTGGACAATAAACAGTGGCGAACAATGGGTGGTGCTTGGCGCAAACGGATCGGGCAAGTCATTCCTCATGAGCATCGTGTCTTCTTTCCTTCACCCCTCGGGCGGTACGGTTCACATGTTTGGAAAGGAGCTCGGGCAGGTTAATGTATGGGAGCTGCGGTCTCATATCGGTGTTGTCAGTGACAGGTTGCAGGCTGAATACACGGGAGATGTGGGGGTTCTTGACGTGGTATGTTCCGGTTTCTATTCAAGTGTGGGTCTCTACCGGGAAGTTGAAGGATGGATGCAGGAGAGGGGACTGGAGGTTCTTTCGGAGTTAAATATTGCACATCTTCACCAGAGGCCTTACCGGAACCTCTCACACGGTGAGCAGAAACGGGTGTTGATTGCCCGAGCCCTTGTATTTGATCCCCAACTATTAATTCTTGATGAACCCTGCAATGGACTGGATATCCCTTCAAGGGAATATTTTCTTCAAACCCTGTCTGACCTGGCATCAGGTGGAAAACATATTGTGTATGTCACTCATCATGTTGACGAGATCATGCCTTTTGTTACCCATGTTCTGCTTTTGAGACAGGGCCGTATTGCTGGTAAAGATACAAAAGAGCAGGTGTTGCAGGAGCATATTCTCAACGATGCCCTGGGGTATAGAATGCAATTACTAAAAGAAGACGGTAGATATTTTTCCCTGTACAGGGGGATGAACCAGTGACGTGGTTATTAATATAAGAAGCCGGTGGGGTACCCAGCCGGCTCGCTGATAATTTTGAAAATCAGAACAGTGTAGTATATTACTGCAGTTTCGATTTAAGTGTTTCTTCGGGTTGTACTCCGATCATCCTGTCTGCTTCCTGGCCGTTTTCAAAAATGATCATTGTTGGTATAGATGTTATTCCATACTTTCTCGCAATTGATTGAACCTGGTCGGTGTTAAGTTTTGCTATTTTCGCATTCACACCATTCTGCATAAGGCGTTCAAGAATGGGAGTCTGCATTCTGCAGGGTCCGCACCAGGGAGCCCAGAAATCAATCAGTACTTTTCCTTCTGCGTTCAATACTTCATGCTCGAAGTTGGTTTCTGTCAGTTCAACAAATGTAGTAGTTACTGCCATGTATATTCCTCCTGATAGTTCAGTAGTTATTTTGTTATGAATAAAATACTAAAATACTTAACAAACGTCAACCCCTTTGTTTAAAAAAAACACCGCAGAGGCGCCATGGGCGCAAAAAACGCAAAGGGGTAATATTCATGTTCTATATAATTCTTCTTTGCATTTCTCTGCGATCTCTACCGCCTCTGTGGTGTTTTTTTTAAAATTAAGAAGATGAAATTAATATTTGACTGGGACATGAAACAACTTTACCATTTCAGGTACATATATGAAAAATTAAAAAAAGTACGTGGAGGCATCTTGAAGGTAAAAGTTGAGAAAATAGATGATGATACATTAAAGAAGATGAATGTTACATCATGGCCTGTCTGGGAGAAAGAGGCATCAGAGTTTGACTGGCATTACGATTCGACAGAAGAATTTTACGTGATAGAGGGAGATGTAGAAGTCGCGCTGGAGAATGGCGAAAAGGTATCTTTCAGAGAGGGTGACTTTGTAACCTTCCCCGAGGGGATTTCCTGCACCTGGAAGGTTAAAAAACCAATCCGTAAACATTATAATTTCAAATAAACATGGAGGAAGGTATGCGATCATTTTTGATATTAATGGTAAGTATTGCTGCCATGGTTACAGTTTCATGCGCGACAACGCCCAAGACTACCGGATGTATTGAGGGGAGCTGTAAGGATGGGTATGGAACCTATCAATGGGAAGATAGCTCAAAGTACGTAGGAAATTTTAAGGATGGAAAGTTTCACGGACAGGGAAAATATATATGGGGTGATGGCCGCATGTATGTGGGATCTTTCGTGCTTGGAAAGCGCCATGGCTATGGGGTAATGGACTGGCCAAACCGTAATAAGTATAAGGGTGAATTCAGAAACGACCAGATAAAAGGGGAAGGAACATTCATCTATTCCGATGGAAAAATTTACAAGGGCGAATTCGAGAAAGGCCTGGCAAACGGTGAGGGTGTGTTGACCTGGCCAGATGGCA
>JAGYNX010000333.1 GCA_018399855.1 Spirochaetota bacterium | reverse complement strand
AAAAAGCAGAGAATATACGAGATCGCACGAATCGAAGATATTAGCAGGTCAAACTTTTTAATGCCGAAGGTGCAGATTTTTTATGACGTGGTCAGGCGTAAAAAGATCAAGCCGATAAACGTGGATCTTCGCTATGACACATCAAGAAGGATAGTGCGGGTTTTTGAGAGTGATCGAATAAAAGAAATGATGCGGCAGCAATTACAATAGCTCATATGTAAACCTTAACAGCAGGTTATACCATGTCAAAAATACTTGTAGTATATGACAACAGAACATTTGGAGACTTCGTTACATTCGTACTGAAAACAGCGGGTATGGAGGTGGACTTTCTTGATGATCCCCTCCAGTTGTTTGATTATGTTACGGCAAATACCCCGTCCCTTATTATAATTGACGTGTTTCTTAATCACGTGGATGGGCTTTATATAATTGAGAAGCTGCGTATGGTTGAGGAGTACCGGTCTATACCAATTCTCGTGGTATCATCCCGCAATGAACCACTGTCGTTGTTTGACGCCCTTGAGCGGGGTGCCGTAGACTACCTTGCCTCTCCCATCAATGAAGATTCCCTCATAGAAAAAGTAAAAAAATATTCAGCCACCTCGGCCGGATAATTCATACATGAGCAGAAAGATCCGTAAACTTGATTTCGATGAGATCCAGGCAATGCAGTCATCGGTGGATGAAGTGAACCGGTCTGCCAGTCTTCCGGTGGTGGTTGTGCTTGAGAATGTTCGTAGCCTGTATAACGTGGGTTCCATGTTCCGCACTGCGGACGGGGCGGGTATTGACAAACTGTATCTCACCGGCTATACCGGCTATCCCCCCCGCAAGGAGATCGACAAAACCGCCCTTGGCAGCACCGAAAGCGTCACCTGGGAACACAACACCGATACCCTTGCCGTACTGCAAAACCTGAAAGAGCAGGGATACCAGCTGGTAGTGGTGGAGCACACAGACTCAAGTGTTCCCTACACGGAAGCCGTGTACCGATTTCCCGTATGCATCGTGCTGGGCAACGAGGTGGACGGGGTGACCCGGGAAGTGGTGGAAATGTGTGATATGGCCATAGATATTCCCATGAGGGGGATCAAACAGTCGTTAAACGTGGCGGTTGCCTGCGGTATCGTGCTGTACCATGTGACAGCGCTTTGCGCTGGTGACGGGTGACGGGTGACGGGTGACGGGGATATTATAAAATTAGAACTGTCTTTGCAAGGATTTTCGGCATGCTCGGGACAGGCTTGTCGAAGGGCGATCTCATGGGTTAAGGATACATGTAATATTTTATGATGTGAATGATACTTGCAGTATGGGATTTCTTCGTCGCTTTGCTCCTCGCAATGACAATGTTTGAATATACGATTAACTATTTATTATTTACTCTGCGTTCCCCACGTCGGTTATCGAGCATAGTCGAGATGCCGCGTGAGACTATTTTTGAGTTTTATAAGGACTATACCATGACACACGAAAGCGGGATTGCCGTTATACACTGGTTACAGCAGTTCAGGAGTCCACTGCTGGATGGCTTCTTTATAATGCTTACCCATACCGGGAAGGGATACGTGTACCTATTCGTTGTTTCCCTCGTCTTCTGGGTATTCGATAAAAGGTGGGGATTCCGCATCCTTGTCGTATTTTTCCTCTCATACTGGGTAAACTCATTGGCGAAGGATATCTTTATGCAGCCCCGGCCCTTTACCATTGAACCGGGAATTAACATCATCAGGTCGGGCGGGTCGGGCATGCCCAGCAGCCATGCCCAGGGTGCCCTGGTGCTGTGGAGCATGCTGTCCATGTACGCCCGGCGCTGGTGGTTTTACTGCATTGCCGTTTTCATGATAATGGGCGTTGCCCTCTCCCGGGTCTACCTTGGCGTCCATTTCCCCGCCGACATACTGGGAGGCTGGCTTTTAGGCGGTACGGTGCTTGGCCTGTACCTCATGTGGACGAAGTTCTACCGGGCCACAGGCCACTCCGATATTATTGTGATGCGTGCTTCCCTGGTGCTGGTACTGGCAGCCGCCCTCTTGCTTGCAAGCAATTACTGGCGAACCTACCCGTTGGGGCTCATTGCGGGAGCACTGGCAGGCTGCATGCTGCCCCAGGGTAAACCCGAACGCGTTTCACCTGCGGCACAGGCTGAATGGTGGAAGCCCGTACTGCGCATGCTAACAGGCTTCCCGGTGTTGCTTCTGCTGGTGTGGGGAACAAGAACACTGTCATCCCTGGCAGGGCAGGGTACAATGGAGCTGGTGATTGTCTTTGCAGGCTTCACCCTCTGCGGCCTGTGGATAAGCGCGGGGGCGTTCTGGCTTTTCAAAATTGTGAAGATAAGGCCAGGAATTAGACAGACCAGTTTTAAAACAGATTGAAAAGCATATTCACAACCGTCCCGGCAATGAGTGCCGTAATTAGCATAATTGCCGTAGATTTCAACATATCTTTCCATCCCATTTCTTTTATGATTACCGCGAATGTGGCCACGCACGGAAAATACATGGAAAGTACCACTGATGCTACCACGAGTTGTTGAAAGCTGAGGTTTAACGGCAAAAGCATCCCCATGGCAAGATCTTTCCGGAGAAAGCCCATTACCAGGGCTGAAGCGG
>JAGYNX010000332.1 GCA_018399855.1 Spirochaetota bacterium | reverse complement strand
GCGATATTTTCATGACGGTATAGGCAATTCGCTTTTATTTCAGAAGTGCAGCCACTTTAACTGGCCTTACTGGCTTCGATATGCCATCGGCCGGGCAGAAGGGGGCATGCCAATTCTCTTGAACAATGACAGCTGCCGTTCGTGGATGCGGATGACCAATCTAATCAGTAGTTCTCCCGTGTATATTGATCCGACGGGAATGGTTGTTGCTGATTCTTCCAGGTGGGCCCTCGAATTCTGGATTGTCGACGATACCGACATACTTAGACCGGATTTAAAAAGTGGGAACAGCCACGTGTGGCTGGATACAGAACAATGGTCTGCGCGTTCTTCATGGATCTGCAAAAAAAACAAGCTGGACATCGAATACTTCATAACACGAACATCTATTGACGAGTTAATTATTTATCCCCATTGTGTTCCCGCCAAAACCAGTGGAAACCTGTTCATGCTTATGGTGATACGTCCATATAATATGGGCACCCTTGGAGGTGTTCACAAGATAGAGTACAAACCGACGGGAAACATTCTTTCAGTTAACGGGCGTGATTGTATCTGTATTCAGGAAACTCCCCACCTCGTGGGAACCGGCAATGCTGACAGTGGTGATATACGTCTTTCAAGAGGATCTGTGGATACCCTTAAAGTAACATGTGCTGATGGTATGGCTACCATGGCAGTTGGCTATAAGATTGATAAAAGAGGACCATTGCCCCCTGTGCGGCTTGCGATTTCTACTTCTTCTGCTATTAAAAAAGGTACAATTGATATACATGCATTAAAAAAAGATTACGGCAACTATACGGACATGCGATTGTCGCAGGGTATCACAATTGCCTTTCCTGATCACAAAAGGGTGAAGAGATTTAAGGCAGCAAGACTGGGGATTCTTCAGGGACTTATGCCCTCCGCGTCTTCGGATAAGAGCTATTATGAGAACTCATCTCACTGGAGGGAGTTCTTTTATACCGTCTATGCATTGAACAGAATGGGATATTTCAATGAGTCGTTAACAATGCTTCGGTCATTCTCTTCAAATCATCCAGGCGAGAAGGTTAAAAACCTGGCTCATGGTATTATTCTCGCCTACCTGCTGTCAGCTGTTTCAGATTATTATCTGCATAGCAGAAATTCTGAATTTTTACAGGAATTCTATCCCATTGTGAAAAAGAACTGTGTTGCTCTCCTGGAGTATACGAAGAGGTTGAATATAAAAAAATCGAAAAAAATATCCCAGTGGGACAATACCCATCCATATTACTTTATCAAGGGCTTGTCAGGATATGATGTAAGCCTGTTTGCATATGCCTTCAGTCAGAGTGCCTTTCTGGCAAGGAGTATGGGTATTTTTGGTGATGAGAACCGCTATATTAAAGAATCCTTACGTATTGGTGAAATATTTAATACTTTTATTCAGCCAGAGAGTAAAAGTACAATTGAAGATGTCGGTGGTGACAGTGAAGGGAAAGGGAAAGAAGACGAAGATCTTTCTGAAAGCAGTGAAGTTTTCAGGCCGGTTCATGATTATCAGCGATATGATATTGGTGGTGTGTTTCCTTTTACTCTTGGTGCCTTTGGCAGGGAATGGCTGCAAGAGAGTTTTTTCACCCTGAAAAAAAAGTTTGGTAATTCCCTGCAATTCAGCCAGGTTATCCCGGCCACGGATATGGTTGCCTCACTGCTGTATGCCAATGCCATGCTGTATGCGAATGATCCGGATGTGATAGATCTTTTACAGCAGTTGGAACAGGTGCCCGGTGATATGTATGTGATCCCTGAATACATGAACCCTTCTACGGGAATGAGTGTGTACGGAGACGGTGCTTCTCTGGTGGCTATATCACTTTTTTCACAACTTTATAGAAATCTCCTGTTTATTGATTATCCTGACAGGCTGGAATTATTTCCGGTTCCTCCCAAAGAATGGTTCGTTTCTGGTAAAGAGATAACTGTTGAAAATGCTCCCTCCCGTTTTGGCCCCATCTCTTTCAAGATGGTTGCAACCAGGGGAGAGGTGAAAATTACATTTCTGCAGCTTCCCCAGTTTGTTCCCCCCGAAATTATGGTTCGCCTGCCATTTAAGACAAAAATTGTTCAAGAAGATGATTTTGTGATAAAAAAAGAAATGGGGAACGCCTTTCTTCTTAATGGGTGGCCTGATGCTATCCGTTTTCGCCGGTAAAAGCAGGTATAATTAACCTGTAATTAAATGATTGATTTTAACCGACAATTAACTAAGACCACTGGTGGTTTGATGACATCCAAACGCGTTGGAGAAAGGCACTTATTGTATGCTGTTAATATATCTAATTATAGGAACAATTTTTCTTGGCGGCATGGCATATTATCTATTCTATCTGAAACCCAGGATGGATCCCCGCAACCGGGCAGAGAATTTTCTGAATGAAGACCGCGTCGATGAAGCCATCATGGAATATAAGAAGGCACTTGAAAGTTCACCGGATGATTTTATTACCCATCACAGGCTGGCCAACCTGTATTTTTCCATAAACGAAATTGATCAGGCCGCCCAACACCTTGAGAAGATACTGAATATCGGTAAATTCAACTACGAGGTGGATAAACAGGATATTCAAAAGAAACTGGCAAATGTTTTTTATCTCAGGG
>JAGYNX010000331.1 GCA_018399855.1 Spirochaetota bacterium | reverse complement strand
ATAAAAAAAGGGGGCTCCTGGCCCCCCTTTTTTAATAATTTTTAATCTTATTTACCGAATACATGTCCTCGATGTTGTCGGCATAGACATCAAGAACCACTCTTTTCTTGACCTTCTGTGTGGGGGTGAGCCTTCCGTTCTCTTCAGTGAATCTTTCATTGAGAATCCTGTACTGCTTGACCTTCTCAAAATTTTCCAGTTCGCTGTTTGCCTTTTTGATCTCTTCGTCAATAAGTTCCTTGATGTTTCCCTTTTCAAGAAAATCATCACCTACCTTTACGACGATAGGGGCACCGGCGGAATTATCGATTACAACCTGGCTTTTGTCATATTCGATACCCTCTTTATCGAACTTATCCTTGAAGTATGAAAGGTTCGGAACGACCAGGGCTGATATGACCGCACGCTCATCACCGATGGTGAAAATCTGCTCAACGTAGGGACTGGTGGCAAAGAGACTTTCGATTTTAGCGGGAGAAACATTCTTGCCGCTTGAAAGGCAGATGATTGATTTAATCCGGTCAACGATTTTGTAGTAACCGAACTGGTCGACTTCAACCTTGTCACCGGTTTTAAACCAGCCGTCTTCGGTAAAGGATTCCCTGGTTTCTTCAGGCTTGTTCAGGTATCTCGAAAAAATACCGGCGCCGGAGATTTCAAGTTCGCCGATATCGGAAACACGGAGCCTGCTGCCGTTGGATTCAAGACCCACTGACCCGGGACGGCACGCGATGAGAGGCATGTTTGAACAGGCATTGAAACTCTCGGTTGAACCGTATCCTTCACTGACCCTGATCCCGATAATGTAAAAGAACTTGAGAAGATCAGGTGAAATAGAGGCTGAGGCAGAAAAGGAATGCTTGAAGTTTTTGCCGAAAAGGGCTCTTACCTTTGAAAAGAGCCTGTCAGCAATTTTATACTTTATCTTAATGCCAAGGGAAAGATCGCCTGTAATATCAAAGTCATGACCCATGTTGTAGGTATCGGTTTCAGGGTCATACCTCTGCATAAAGACCTCTTCGCCAACCTTGAGGGCCCAGTCGAAAAGCTTTCTCTTGAGTCCGCTTTCACCCATTTTTTCCTGGAGCTGAATGTAGATTTTTTCATACAGCCGGGGAACACAATTGATCCAGTGGGGATTGTACTTCTGCAGGTCATCAAGGAGGGTACCCGGTGAATCCGCATAGGCAATGGTACAGCCGTTGTAGATCGCCGCACCCTGGCATGACCCCCTGTCGAAAATGTGCGCCAGGGGCAGAAAACAGAGGGTTGTGTATTCAGTCTTGAAGCCCATGCCGCAGTAATTAAAAAATTCATTAACACCATACATTCTTGCGGAACAGTTGTGGTTGGTGAGAACAACGCCTTTGCCCTGTCCTGTTGTGCCTGAGGTATAGAGAATGGTATAAATATCATCAAGGTTGACGCCGTCTCTCCTGGCGATGTAGGCATCATAGTTATCACTTTCTTTTTTCCATTCGATACCCGCCTTTTCGAGATCACCCAGGCTGATAATTCTCTGGTCGTCGCTTTTGTATTCCCTGTCCATGACAATGATTTTTTCGAGGGAAGGCATTTGGTCGAAGTTGGAGAGGTACATTTCTACCAGGTTTTCCCCTCTGACGAATACGAACCTGCATTGTGAATCATTTACAATGTATTTGACTTCTTTAATAGAAAGGGTGGGGTAGATAGCGACACTTCCACCGTTTGAACAGGCAATGGCCAGGTCTGCGTGTGTCCAGTAGGGGCCGCTGGGGGCCATGATGCCTGCCATTTCCTGTTTTTCGAGGCCAATACTCATCAGGCCACAGGCATAATTTTCTACCCTTTCATGGGTTTGGCCCCATGTCATTCTGCCATTGCTGTCATCGTTATACAGCGCCGGGTTAAAGAGCTGAAAATCCTTGTCCGCGTATTTTTTTGCATTTTCAACATACTTTTGAGCAACCGTTGGCAGCTCCATTCTTTCCCATTCCCACTGATCTTTCCAGGGAAGGTTAAAATAATCAATCGTTGACATAGCAACTCCTCACTAATTTAAAATTGTGTTCTCAGGGAACGGGAGATGGCACTGCAATATTTTTTTCAGCGGTGACACGTAATTTGTAATAAATTCACCCGTAGAGTGAGAACATTTAAAAAATCGTTCATTAAAAGGCGGCATTAAATGTATCATTACCGGCCGCCAGCTGCAAAGATCTATATTTTTCATTATATATGAAGCAGGCTGGTAACTCTTTTATAAATGAAGTCTGCTCATGTCTTTTATTTTTAATGGCCATTTATAATGAAATATACTGGTAAAAAGAACTCTCCAGTAATGGTATTTTTTGTCAATGTTTAATTATATCTCCAACCGGGAATTATTAAAGAAAAATATTACAGCAGATCAAGGGAGGATCAGGGTGAAATAATTTAAGCACACAGACATCTTGTCTGCGGAAAATTATAGAATAAAAATTCTTGAATAATAAAAAACAATAATCTCTAATTTAATTTACCACAAAAAGGGCTGCCAGGTTGTCAGCTTATCCGGAAAAATTTAAAAAGTTTTGCGCATCGCTTTCATTTAGCGTTTTGATTATGCGAAATGCATTTCTTCTACCCTGTTTTTATATCCACTACCG
>JAGYNX010000330.1 GCA_018399855.1 Spirochaetota bacterium | reverse complement strand
ACCGATCACGGGGTAGGGTTCACGGATAAAGAATGCATGTTCTGCGCACATTGTTATGCCGTGTGTCCTGCAGATGCCGTTTCTTTTGACGGTATACTTCATTCGCCAGTTTTTTCTTCGTTCACCTATCGTGAAAGGGTACTGCATCCCGGTGAGCCCTCCACCGAAGAACTGGTACACCTGCTTCGGTCGCGGCGCAGCACCAGGCTGTATTCAGAGAACGATGTGTCTGATGCCCTCATCACCGACTGCATCGAGGGGGCGGTAACGGCACCCTCGGGCAGCAACTGGCAGCTGTGGAACTTCACGGTGATAAACGGACGGCAGAAGACAGGCCAGCTTGCCAGGCTCATCGGCGGGTTTTACAGGCGAATCAACCGCCTGGCAGCCAATCCCCTGCTTCGGTACCTCACCATTCCATTCATGGGCACAAAACTGTTGCGCTACTACCGTGACCATTACAGCGGTGTTGAATTCGCCCTGCAGGAAGCCGAAAAAGGGGTAGACCTGCTGTTTCACGGCGCCCCCGCGGTGGTAATTATTCACGGGCCCGAAGAAGGCAGCACACCGGTTGAAGACGCCCAGTACGCGGCCCTCTCCCTTGTGCTGACCGCCCATACACTGGGGCTTGGCACATGCTTTATCGGGTATGCCACCGAAACACTGAACAGGGCCCCATCGGTGAAAGAATGGTGTAAAATCCCCGCCAACCACAGGGTACACGCGGTCATCGTGATGGGATACCCCGCCGTGAAATTTCTTCGGCCTGCATTACGAAAACAATACAGCGTACACATCATATAATTTCTAACGAGGAACCAATGAAAATCTATTATTTTATAATTATAGTATCCGCGTCTTTTATGGTCTTATATCTTCTCACCCTGATGAACCGGCGTGAAACGCGCGAATGTGAAATAACCGAGACCTGGGAGTCGGTCTGGAAAGATCGGCTGAAAACCGGCAAATAACCCCGCCGCCGTACACTCGCACTTTTTTTAAAAAAATCACACTTTTTTTTTCGATCACCCCTTTTCCCTTCGTATAGAGATACGAGGGGGAAAAGTGTATGCGAATTGTTACCACGTGTGTACTCATACTGTGTCTTGCCGTAAGTGCCCGAAACGGCATCTGCGCCCTGCGTATTTCAGAGGTTGCCTGCGAGGTTCCGGGAAACGACTGGGTTGAACTGCACCTGTGCAGCACAGAAAAGATATCCATTAACATCGCCCCACTGTATGTCACCATGTACTACGGCACCAACTACCCCCTGGCCACCGAACCCGTCACCCTCTATTCATGGGACAGGCCCCAAACTCCATGGGATGACCGCTATGCCGTGGTATATCTCACCGCCGGCGATCTCCCCGATGAAACCGACCGGGCAGGTGATCTCAATGGAAACGGCATCAGGGAACTCTACTGCGATAATTACAGCAACAGCCTGTGGAACACCGATTGCGTGGTAGCCATCGACACCGACGATGACCCCGACAACGGCGGCATCATCGATTTTCTTGCCTACAGCAACAGGGACGGCAGCCTGCACACAAGCATCCGGTCGTATGTCACCGCGGCATCCCGCTGCGGGGCGTGGATCATTGATAACGATGATTGCGAACAATCCATGACCCACATCGGCCAAAAAGGCCTTGCAACATTTCAAAGCATAATCAGGGGGGGGACGGGGGACACCAATACCCACCGCGACTTTTCGGTAACACCTTTTCAAACCCCCGGCATGCCCAACATGGCCGCCATAACCGGTACGTCATCATCGGGCCTTTTTTCCATACAGAACAAAAAAATTACCATGCAACCCCGCCGGGCCGGCCTTGACCGGGCACCCATACGGCTGCTGGTATACCGGCCCTGCTCAATACGCTTCCGCGTATTTACCGCCACCGGCAGGCTCTTGTACCGTTCACCCCTTCAGGAAGACCTGATGCCGGGCATCCATACCCTGCTGTGGCAGCCCCGCCCCTCTTCGGTGAACACCGGCCTCTACATTGCCACCGTGGAAGGCTCAGACGGTGATGACAGCCAGGTAGAGAAGTTATTCATCATCGCGGACTGCGGCAGGTGAGTTCAGTCGCCGCATTTCTCTGCGCCGTTACCCTGGCCATGGGGGCCTTCGAACACGGGGGATCAGAGGGGCCCCTCTATTTCCCCTCCCGCCAGGTAGCCCAGGACGCCACCCAGTACATGGTGCCCCTGGCTGCCGCCGCCCTGCCGGGAAGAAGGCTCACCTACGCCCATTCCTACTACACCCATCCCTACGGCATGGGCCAGGTGACCTCGCGCTTCGTGTCTGCAGGCTGCAGGTACAGCCGTGCCGGCGCCCGGGCAAGCTGGCACCGCTTCGGCATTGACGGCTACAGCGAGGATACCTTCACCATCTCCGCCGGGGCGTCCCCACTGCCTTTTCTTTCCCTGGGCGGGGACATACGGCGCTACATGCTGAAAATTGATACCGGTGAGATCCACCGAAACCTCTCCACCTGGGACACAAACCTGTCGGCAAAGCTGGTGCCCATACCCCAGGTGAGCATCATTTTTGAACAGCAGAACATACGCACCCTGCTGTCAGGTGAGCACGCCCACGCCATCTATCCCACCCGTCACGGGGGG
>JAGYNX010000033.1 GCA_018399855.1 Spirochaetota bacterium | reverse complement strand
CTTCCCGCCACTGTTTAGAATCTTCCAGGCCGGGAGCCAACGGCACCAGTATAAAAAGATTTTCACATCCATCGGGGGCGACATTCGCGTCAGTTTTGGAAGCACAGGTAACGTAGAAAGAAGGATTATCAGGCCACCCATGGCTATCGAATAAATGATTAAAATGTGTTTCCTGGTTTTCAGAAAGCACAATATTGTGATGTTCAAGCGATTTCAGACGCTTTTTCAATCCCAGCAACAGTATCATCGCCGAAGGTGCCATCACCCTGGATTTCCAGTACCTTTTGCGGTAACTTCTGTATTTTGGCGGTAAAAGTTCCATTTCTGTGTGATGATAATCAACCGCCGAAAGAACAATATCTGCAGGGATGAAGCCCCGATCGATATGAACTCCTGTAGCTTTTCTTTTCTTTTTATCTATCTGGATCGATTTGACCTGGTCACCGAAAAAGAACCTCGCCTCCCTTGCCCTTGCGATCAGGAAGAGGGCATTCACAAGAGAATATATACCCCCGCCTGGATAATACACCCCCCTGGAAAAATCACCATGCGACAGGAAGGAATAGAGTGCCGAACTGTCATCAGGTTTGCAGCCGCGAACAACATAAGAAAATTCCAGCAACTTCACTATAGCAGGATTTGTGAAGAATCTCTTTATATGTCTCCTGAGTTTTTGAAACACACGCAGTTTAATCCCTTCAAAGATCATCTTCATGCTCAACATATCAGACAGCGAAACATAATCCCTGTACATGAATTGCGCCATGATAGTTCTATACTTGCGGTGAGCGTTTTCAAGGTATTCATCCAGTTTCGCGGCTCCACCTTTCTCCAGTGACTCAAATACCTGCCGGTTGTGCTCCTTGTCTGGTCGCAGCAACACGTGCTCCTCTTTTCCCAGAAAAACCTTGCACGAGGGGTCAAGTTTATGCAGATCATAGAAGTCGGTAGGTTTTTTTCTAAAAAGTGAAAAGTATAACGCGACAATTTCAGGCATCAGGTACCAGGTGGGTCCCATGTCAAATGTGAATCCGCTTATCTCGTACTTCCTGGCAACCCCGCCGGGGGTTTCGTTTTTCTCAACCACGGTAACATCAAATCCACTTTCAGCCAGAAGAGCGGCAGCCGAAAGACCGGCAAGGCCTGCGCCAATAACAACAACCCGTTTTCCCGCCATGCGAAACCTTTTTTTATAAATTGGCTTATGATAATACAACACTCAATTATCACAGTCAAGATAATTACAGGTTTCTTTTCATTAATCACTCAGCATCGTACACATCTTCTGCAGCATTTTTTTATTGAAGATACTTCCATCCAGCAGACCCCTGTAAAAGAAGAGTGATCTCTGGGCAATTTTTTCATGCTCTGACAGACCTTCATCTTCTTTCAGCTCGTAACCTTCTGTAATGGTGTGAATAACCCGCTGTATGGTAAACCCAACCATGTCTTTCAACCTGGTGTAAGCTTCAATACGCTTGTCCATTTCATCAAGTTTAGAAAGGGTATAGGACATTTTGCCCTGGTCACGATGTTCTGACCCCACCAGCTTTTTCAGTTTTTCAGTATGATACACCGCGCTGTCACATACATCAAGCAGGCTCTCAATCTCTTTTTCCATGTTTCTGCAGCAATCATACAAATCCTGCCGCATAGTCAAAGAATCCGAATGTCTAACCCCGCATTTCCCGTATATTGTATCCAGCCTTTCCCAGATGGATATACCATTTGACGGGAACGAAATGGAATCATGCGACTGGTGCTTCACATGCTCGATTCGGGCGCCATCCCAGGTGGCGTTCACCAGGTTGTCATCTTTCAATTTGCCAAACCAGTTCAGAAAGATCATCATTTTTCTGTTAGTATATACTACCGGTGAACGTATTCCCTTTACCTCGATGGGGGCCAGGGCCTGCAGCTGTGAACGGTTAAACATCTGCGGTGTATATATCCTGTTCACCTTCAGAAAAACCTGCTCATCCAGGTACGACCCGCGTGCATGGGCGTATCCACCGGTAAATGACAGGTCCTGTCCTACCATCACCACCGGAGAACAGCCAAGCCTGGTTGCAAAATCATATGCGTTTGTTGAAACTGAACCACCATAACGAAGCTCACCTTTTTTTCCGGTGAACTCTTCTATCCACTGCATCATCTCAAACGCGATCCCGGTAAGCACGAACCTGCCGCTATAAAGCCTGAATACCGATGGATGAACCGTGGGATCGGCCACCACAACCGTATTTCCCTTTTCCGTACCTTCAAAATACCTGGCATTCACCACCTGTGGATCTACCGTGACGCAAAAATGGGGCTCTATGCCATGCCTGCGAAGCACCTGGAAAGACGTATCAACAGCCACGATCACCGCCCTGTCCATGTTCTCCTTGATAAAAGGGATACTCTTGTCCAGCGAGGGACCCGCGCTTACCACGATAGCGGGAATTCCGGCAAACTGCTGATAATAGTTCTGAACGCCGGGATACCTGGAGAACACGCCGATGTTCCTGGCTATATTGGCAGCCCATGTACGTTCAAATTTTGCCAGGGTGGCAATGTTAACTTCTTTTACCGAGATATATGATTTTGCCACACGCTGAAGATTATTATAATAATCGGGATGTACCTGGTGAGAACCCCGATGGGTAACAAAAACTGTTCTATATGACGACCGCGCCTTCATCGCAGTGGCAAGGGCATCATCATCAGGATCAACCAGGAGGACAACACGGGGGTCAGCCACCAGTTCGGTTATATCACGGTTTGCGCATGCCTCCCGCAGTATTGATGGATATGCTTCAAGCGCAAGTATGGTAGCATTTTGAGGAGCCTGCTGCCGTATATAATCAACGTGATAACCAAAGCCAAACCCCAAAACTACGAACAAGTCATACCCATCAATGGCAATGTCTTTGAGCATTCTTTCGGCTTCTTTCTCCGGATCAAACCTGCTGTGTATGGCAATATTCTTACCGTTTTTTTCAAACAGGGGAACCGGCAGTCCGGTCTTGGACTGTTCAATTGTAACCAGGGTTTCACCGGGGGCGGATTTTATTCTTTTATATAGATCATTATTCTTTTTCTTAATGGCTTCAAGGTTATTCTGAAAAATACTGTTTTGCACACATCACTCCTGTCTGAGTTGTAATTGAATGCTGTTTTGCGCTTTCCAGTTGCTGCCGGGAGAAGGTTTTTGGGCTGACACACGTCCCTTTCCCTGTAATGTATAGGTGACCGGCCTGTTTTTCTGCAGTTTTACAAGCAGCTGTAGAGCCTGGTAATGGGAAAGACCGCGAAAATCAGGCACATGTTTTTCAGTATACCGGGACCAGTATGCCCCCTTCTTTGCGCGTGCCGGTTCAACAGCTTTCTTAATTTTGGACGCGTTTCCCCTGTAGGGAAGTATTCTGCGGGCTATGTCCGCGAAAACAGGTGCCGCTCCCTTTCCACCTGACGTAATCAATTTCGGTTCATCCAGCATGATAAGAATGCATACATCGGGATCATTCAAAGGGGCTACCCCCGCAAAGGACGCACTGTAAGTATCGGGAATATATCCCCCTCGTTTCATCGATTTTTGCCCGGTACCGGTTTTCCCTCCCACCCGGTAGTGAGGTACTGCAGCCAGGGTACCCGTGCCTCTGCGTAACACCTCTTTCATCATGTCCATAATCCTGGCCGCCACAGCCTCGTTGACTACCCTTCCCCTGCTCTGTGGATAAAATCTCTGGATCAGTTGACCACGCTCATTCTCAATACCTTCAACAACAGAGGGAACCATGTACACCCCCCTGTTGGCGATGGCACTGACCGCGGCTGCCAGCTGAATAGAATTAACGGATATCTCCTGGCCAATCGCGATGGAATACTTGGATAAGCCCGACCAACTCGACCAGGGCCGGAGGATACCGGAAGATTCACCGGGTATCTCTACCCCCGTCTCAAATCCAAATCCGAATCTATGTAACGTATCATACAGGTGTGCTTTCTTAATATTTTTCATGGCACTGATCAGGCCCACGTTGCAGGAATAGGCAATTATATCCTCACAACTGACCCTGCCGTGTGTAGAAATACAATTTATGGTTGTTTCTCCAATCTCTATCTCGCCGTCACAGGTAAAGGTGCTTTTTAACAGGTCAGGTTTTCTTTCAAGAATAGTTATCATGGAGAATATCTTCAACGTAGAACCCGGTTCAAACGAATCAACCACAGAAAAGTTTCCAAGCATCCATGGAGGATATGAATAAAATTTTTCCGGATTAAAGGTGGGGGCATGTGCCAGTGCGAGAATCCTGCCGGTTGACACTTCCATTACAACGGCAACGCCCCGCCTTGCCCCTGATCGCGCGACACCGTCAGCCAGTGCCCTCTCGGCAGTATCCTGTATCAGGCGATCAACGGTGAGAATAACTGAATAACCCTGCTGAATGTCCCTGTCTGGCTTAACGATCCTGTCCCGTTCTGAATCACCGGTAAGCAGGCCGTCATATTTATACTCCATACCCTCCAGCCCATGATTATCCACTCCCACGAAACCAAGCAGCTGTGCTGCCAGGTTCCCGTTTGGATACACCCGAAGGAACTCTTTCTTAAATCCTACGCCATGAATATTCAGCGACTGGATCTTATTTGCCGTGGCATCATTTACCTTCCGTTTAATCCATACGAAACGCTTGTCCCGCTTCAGTCTTTTGAGGATCCTGTTCCTGTCCACGTTCACGATCCCGGAAAGGGTATCTGCTGTTTTTTCAGGTTCGGTAATAATTGAAGGGTTAGCGTATACCGAATTTCTTTCAATACTCATGGCAAGAATATCACCATTGGTATCCTTGATATATCCCCGTTTTATCTTAACAGAATTGGATGGTGACAGGATGATTTTTGTTGAGAAGTGCAGATTAAACAGCCTGTACAAAAACGCGGCGGCTATAACCACTATTATTATTCCCGTAATTAATACGCGGCGATTAAATACTGTCTGGTTCATACACCCACTGCCGGACACAACCTCAACCGGGTAATAAATGTTTTTTCAAAGTTCTGACTACTGTATCAGGCCCAGCCTTGAAAAATCAAGGTTCTTTACGTTATGGGTGTTCCAGTACATAACGAAGGCCCTCCCCTTTATACGTTCAACCGGAAGATATCCAAATCCCCTGCTGTCAAAAGAGTTCTCCCTGTTATCCCCCATGGCCACCACCATGTTCTCGGGCACTATGCCCTCGATCAGCTTCTCGCTGAATCCCCTGTATGTGGTATGACCCTTCACATATGGTTCTTCCAGTTTCCTGTCATTTACATACACGCTCCCGTTGCGAATATGCACTTCGTCTCCTCCAACCGCGATACACCTCTTAATAAAATCCTTTTCTTCTTCGTTAGGAGGTCTGAATATGATAATATCATTCCGCTTCACTTCGCGAATACCCGCAAAGTCAAGGTGGACAGACTTGTCCATGAAAATCATCCGGGGAATTATAGGTCCATATGTTATCTTTTCTACCAGCAGGTGATCACCTACCAGCAGGGTATCCTCCATCGAACCCGTAGGAATAAAATATGCCTGCACGATAAACTGGCGTATATGCATGGCAAGAATAAATGCCACAAGTATGGCGTCAAAAAAATCCCATGCTTTATGGTAGATGCGGGTACGGTTTGGAGCCATGTCAACGAAATTATTCAGAAGCATCTCCCTGTCATCTTCAGTCATAAGTGAGATGGGGAAAACAGTCTTGTTATACTTCTCCCGTACTACCAGGTCACTGAATACATTCACTTCGATATAGGTTATCTCATCTGCGGGTATTTTATACACCTCTTCACTACCCCTGATTTCTACCATTTCTGGCGAAACCTTGATAGATCCACCCTTAAACTTCCTGTATTTCATAATAAAATTGATAAGCCGTATCATGAAAACAGCAGTGATTATTCCGCCAATAAAGTATGTCCCTTCATAAGGGATAGCAACCGCAAGAAATATGGTGGAATACAGTAACAGTAATACAAATCCGGCTTGCCTGATAAAGAATCGACTCGCCTCTCCTTCCCGTAATATGGGAAATTCGGTATCACTGGCCACGTTTTTATCGAACCTGAGAAACTGTAACATCAGATGCTCCTTGGACTTAAATTCATTTTTATACTTTCATACGGGAAATAATTGCGCGTATGTATGCCACGAAGAGTATGAAATATGTATAATATGTTATATATACCACCGATTCGTTACATTTTTTATTGCAAATTTGACTGGCATTATATAGAATAGCTCAACTAATGTGTCTACAATTTTTTTATTATGAAAAGAATATCAAATAATGCAGCTACACTTTCAGACTCAAATAAAATAAAACTGGCATCTATATTGAAAATCCAGAAACCACGAAACACGAAATCGTCTGATATTATTTCCCATTTGCTCACCTATACCGGATTGGATGCGGCACTTTCGGAATGCAGCCGGGATGAGCTCATGGTATTGCGACTGCTGGTCACCACCGGCAGATCTTTTACTTTCAGGGATATTGAGAAAGAACTCGATCTTTCCATACCGGAAATTGAAAAAATTTCCGACAGTCTTTCATCCCGCCTGGTGGTATATGTACTCAAAAACAGGCAGTTGTTGAACAACAAGCTTGACAAGGTGTTTGTCTACCCCGAGGTAGCTGAATTGTTCGCCCCCATAAGTGGTAAAGAACTTAAAAAAAAGCTACAGTCACTTTCCGGCTCCATTAACCCCGGGCAGGAGACTGCAGCCAAACTTAAATTCAGCCCCAGAAGTAATGCCTTTGCATTACTGTCGCTGCTTGCTGAAAATGGCGGCATTACCACCCTCGATGAGCTGACAAAGAAAATCCCGTTAGCATCAGCAGAGAAAGTTCTACATGAATTGGAAGAAAAAGGTATCATTTCAATTTTTCACAGCATGGAAAAACGTTTTATCACCTTCATACTGATTGATAAAAGATACATCACCCCTTTACTTGCCATGTATCCATCCCCGGTACCCGCGCCGGAGGGATTTACACACAATCGCTATAAGCTGCTTTACTCACTTCTTAAAACTTATGATGTTATCACTGGATATGGTCTTTTCCTTACCCAGAACAGGGAATTCAGGAAAATTGATTTTTCCAGGTTAAGTACAGCCATGCCGCAGCTTGAAACGATGTCGGGAAAAACCCTGTCAAGATCCCACCTCGCGTCATTCTGCCTGTACATATTATACCAGATGGAACTACTCAGTATCTCCAGGGAAAATGTTTCTATTAATTTCAAACCAGTTGAAGAACAGCTTTCACGTCCTGCATCATTTTTAAAAATTGTTATGGACGCGATTATTACCCCAACGCAAAAAGACCCCCTGCTGGAGCCGCAGGTGGAGATACCTGATAAAGAAACTGTAACTGTTATCAGGGACAGGGTTACAAAACAGCCCGGACACTCCATTGCATCTCTTTTTTCAATTTACCAGCTTGAAGCGTATGCATCCCTGATGATATATGATCTCTCTGATCTTCCATCTTTAAATGAATCCCTGGCCCGGGAATTCAGCCATGCCATGAACCTTTTTCTTCTGACCGGTGTCTTTGCCCTTGATGATAACATGGTTATTTTATCTGACGCGGGTATGGAATTGTACAGGCATTCACGTAATATTGACGACGTGAAGGAAACCCCCAAAACCATATATATCAATCCTGACTTTACCGTAATGATACCGTCACGGGAAGTATCATCCGATATTCAATATCATATTCTGGCCCATACAGATATAATACAGGATGACATGATCATTCACGCCCGGATTACCCGGCAATCCATATTAAAAGCACAACAGCGAGGCATGGATCAGGATGTTTTCTTGCATTCACTGGAACTATACGCGAAAAACAAGATACCGCAAAACTTGAATTTTCAGTTAAGAGAATGGGTCACAAAAACGCTCAGGGTGCAGATACGACGTGCCATCCTGCTGCATTCCAGTGATCCGGAATTCATAGATGAAATCACAGAGGGGAAACTAAAACCGGCAATAGAGAAGCGTATTACACAACATTATGCCATAATCAACCCTGACTACCTGGACAGAATAATAAAGGCCTCTCATAAAAAAGAGGCCGTCATATCAATTTTCGAAGATGAGTCGTAATCTTTCTGTACGTATGGGTTACTATTAAATTACATCAATTTTTCTGGGAAACTTCCAGTTGATATATTCACTCAGGGCATTTATTGTTTTCTCGGTAACAAAATAGATCCTGCCGTGAAGTTTTACAACTGCCCCCTTGTAATGGGACAATTTCATATTGTGATCGACCCACCCCACGGGCTCAACTTCACGCCAGTTATTGCAGGTTTTCAGCACGGGGATTTTTCTCAGATGCAGCTCCCTGATCTTTCCGTCTTTCACCGCATCAAACAGTATTTTTTCCCACTCCATACAAACTCACTATAGAAAATATATTATCTTTTCCCGCTAACGGGATCCATTTGACTACTTCTTTCTACAATGCCTGTCATCTGACTGGCACCAGTTGCCTTTACGGTACACATAACAGACAGCCATTGTAAAACCCTTACCCTTGTAAATAACCTCTGCATTCTTCCTGTCAATTCTTTTATCGGCAATTTTCATGTCTTCATCAAGATATGAAAATAATAATGAAAGAGCCAGTGCCAGCCTCAGGTAACTTTCATTATCAATGCCCGGCGGTTTTTTTTGAGGGGGATGCAGCATTGTATCAAAGAAATGTGAAACGACAGTATGGGGATCAGCCTTTTTGAAATCACGGTAATGATCAAAACCAATCCTCCTGGCTATGCGATGACCGTTCTTTGTATCTTTTTTCATTTTAATAATGAGCCTGTGTATGTCACTTTTGAATTCCGGGTCAACATGTTCATCATAAAGCGTCATAAGCTTTCGCTGCTGGAATAATGTTTTCATTTTATTGACGGTAGACTCAAGGCCCCGGTCGAGAAACCAGGCATTGGCGGGTATTGACAAAAGCAGAACTATTACCACCGAACAGGCTCGGCAGCGTGTCCTATTGATTGTCGATAATGGATTTAAGCCTGTTGATCTCATCCTGCAATACCACGTTTTTCTGTTTCTCCCTGTCCAGCTTGTGATGCAGATCAATGGCTTCCTGCCTGCTTAACTCGTGGGCACGTTCACTGGCATCAATTATCTTATTCGCATCATCAAGTTCCTTCGTGGAAAACTCAATTACCGACTCCTGGGCGTCTATTACCTGCTTCGCTTCCAGTAGCTCCTTTCTGCGCAATTCAGCCAGCATTTCTTCGGCATTGATCCTTTTTTTCATCTCAAACATTTCCTGCTGACGCATAACTGAAAACTCGGTTATTGCCCTGTTCAGGTCTTTCTGCTCTGTTATGAGGTTTTTCTCAAAATTGATAATATTCTCAAAGGCATGTTTCTCTTTGTCAGATTCAAATACATCATGCCTGTTAATATCCAGCAGGTTCTCGTATGCCTCTATCCTGTTTTCAGATTCCCTGGATACCACTGATAATATCTCACGATACCGCTCAACTATTAACGACTTTTCAAGTAATAGAAGAAATTCACGTTTTTGCACGGGCCTGGAAATAAATTCTACATGAAGCTGGTGAGCGGCAAGATTTGACGCCTTGCGCAACTGCCTTTTATACAGGACAACAAATTTCATGAACCCCTGCAACCTTGAATCTTCCCTGCATATATTCATCACCTCATCAATTGAAGGACTCACAAGATCAATTATAAATATATTGATGCTATTGAGAACTATATTACAGCCTGAAAAATCCTTTTCTTTGACAATTGTGATACTGAGGCCAAGAGATTCAATAGCATCAGCAATACCTTCACCCTTTTTATTGTCTGTAAGGTACCATATATCAACACGTTCCATTGTCAGTCCCTGCACTATAAATAAATTCGGTATTGTATAATAGCATACCAACTACCACTAGTCTATTTCTGTTCTATAAAATCCAGAACAATTTTCCCATCAGCATCACGATAGAGCCGCACCTTCGCCTCTTCTTCTCCCGCCAGGCGGTTGTCCGAACTTCTCAACGATGAGAAATCACTTTGCTCCATGAATTCCTGCAGAATAAGTATCTGCTCTTCAATATCTGCCGAACCATCATCCTCGAAATACTGATCCATAAGCTTCTTCAGCTTCTTCTTTGAAGCAGTTTCGATACAGTGATTTCCCAGGTGCAAATGTACGTTGCTTTTCATTGCAATAACTCACCCGGCATAACAGTTTTCACAGTGCATACTGTATATCAGATACAGCACATGCGCAACAAAAAAAGCTCCCGCCTTAAATTAGCGGGAGCATATTTATAAATATGAATATCCGTCAGCCTCAGGAAGCGTCCCATTTACCTTCTGATCGAAGTCTCTGCACCACATTCTGTGCCTCACCTTTTAATTCCATGTAATCGGTCTTGGCAACCCTGTTAAGTGGAAATTCACCGGATGTAATGATCTCAACATGAGAAGGCCTGGAATACGAAGAAATATCCTCGCACGCCCCCATCACTTCTTCAACTGTAATCGTCTCACCCTCCACAGGCTCAACGAAGGCTATAATACCCTCTGAATACACCTCGTGGGGAGCCCCCACGACAGCGATCTGGTTTATCTTGCTTTTCAGTTTCTCAAATATGTGATGCTCAACATCATCGGGAAACACCTGGTATCCCTTGGGCTTTATTACCAGTTTTGATCTTCCCGAGAAATGCAGACCTTCATCGTCATAATACCCGAGGTCTCCCGTATAACAAACTCCCTCTTTTGAAATTGTCCTGGTTGTATTCTCCGGGTCGTTTAGATACCCGATAAATACCTGCGGCCCCGAGAAACAAATGGCCCCCACCTCACCACGGGGCTTCTCCCTCCCCGCGCTGCCGTCCGCATTTATCGGCTCCCTCACCGTAAGGGGACACAGCGGCATATCATAGCCGATACTTTTCACGATCTCATCTACCCCTGCATCAACATCAGTATAAGTACAGAAGCCGGACGTTTCCGTAAGACCGAGGCCGGTTCCGATCTTCGGGGACATCTTTTTCATCTTCACCAGGAATTCGCGGGAAACCGCCTGCCCTCCGTAAATAGCAAAACGCAGGCTGGAAAGATCGTACTGGTCATATTCTGGAAGACGCCATTCCATGTTAAAAAGAGCGGGAATCTGCCCCAGGCAGGTGACCCGGTGCTCCTGTATGGCCTCAAGACTCATCTTCGGATCGAATATATGCAACAGCACTGACACGCCTCCGCCGTAAATGGTGGTAGCAAGCTGTTCAGTAGTACACCCCACATGGGAAGGAGGAAGGTTTATGAGAAAAATATCGTCCCTGCGAATTTCGAAAGCCGCGGCCAGTCCTATATTCTGGGTAAGTATTCCCTCGTGGCAAAGTAGCGCCGGCTTGGGCGAACCAGTTGATCCCGTGGTAAAGATGATAAGGCAGGGATCACGCTTCTCAACATTTTTATGTGCCCTGCGAACAGAACCGGTAAAGAGGCTTTTTATAAAAACTTTTTTAACATCCTTCACGAATTCCGTGATACCCACGGCCCCGTCCATGATAAGATCTTCTTCTTTTTGAAACTGTATCCAGTGTTCCACGAAAGGAGACTGTGCCATAACCTCCTTGATCATGGGTCTGAAGTCAGCCACCGGTGTCTTACCCAGGAAAAAGTAGGCCTTTGGCTTCAACCTGTCCATGCAGTATTGTATTTCCCCTGTCTTTAACCTCAGGTCAAGTGGGGCTACGATAATTCCCGTCCTGTAACATGCATACATTAAGTATACATGCTCTTTCAGCAAGGGCAGGCTGGTTACAACAATGTCCCCCTTCTTCAGTCCGATTGAAAGCAGTTTTGCGGCGAAAGCCGACACGGAAGTGTTGAAATCCTTCCAGGTAACCTTTTCACCGGTATTATGTTCAATAATTGCGATATCTTTTTTTTTGGTTTTCGCATACTGCGCAACATAATCAGCCATATTCGGTTTTAACTGTTCGTATAATTCAAGGGCTTTCTGGTCTTTCTGCGGATCTTTCATGATAGCCTCCCGTAAAATGCCTGTTCTTTGTATTATAATACATTCATACTATACATTTATAAAAATAGCAACTATAAAAATAAATGTTACCAGAAAGGATAACAGAAAATAAACGTGACTACTCAGCTATGACTAAAATATTGG
>JAGYNX010000329.1 GCA_018399855.1 Spirochaetota bacterium | reverse complement strand
AGAAGTACGGTAACAGCATTACATGACAGTTCCTCCCGGTAAGAAGGGTTAGCCATGGTTCCACCACCGGTTGCGATGATGCACCAGTCCAGCCGGGCAGCTTTTTTTACTGCCTTCCCTTCCCATTCCCTGAAAACGGCTTCTCCTTCTTCCTGAACTATTTCCCGGCACGTCCTGGAAAGTCCGGTATGGTCGCTGTATAATTCTTCAAGTATCTCATCTGTTTCCACAAAAGGAATAGTGAACTTTACCGCTATCGCTTTCCCAATTGTGCTTTTGCCCGAACCCTTTGGTCCTGTGATAATTATTTTCATATATTGATACGCATCCTTGTTATGCACATTTCATAAAATCCTTAACGTTCACCATGCATCAGTCAACTAAAAAAGGAAAGATGTTTTCATCAACTTTTTTTGGAACTTATGTATCTTGATGATATAATAATACAAATTAATATTGTTCAAGAAACATTGATGTCTGACTTATAACATTTTGGAGGAATAAATATTCTGTTGACATTTTTAAATATTTATTATATGTTAACTAAAGTCCTCTGACTATCAATATGCCAGCCAATCTGAGAATATTTACGAATAGAAATAATTTACATTATACCGGGTAGATATGCTGATTTCTACGAGATATCAATAGTATCACAAGGCAACACGCATAACCATTTTACGAAAGGAGTACGTTATAATGAATAAGAAAGCCAAACAGATAGACATAACCATCAACCGAATAGAGAAAGCCCCGGACATTCCAAGCATGGTGGTAAACCAGATAGTTGAGCTGATTTCAACCGGCGTATTGAAGCCTGGCGACAAGCTTCCCTCTGAACTTGAGATGACCAGGCGTTTCGGCATCAGCAGAATTTCGCTCCGTGAAGCTATGAAGCTGCTGGAAGCCAAGGGATATATTGAATCACACGGAAGAAAAGGAAAATATGTCAAGTCAGTTGTTGACAACGCTCTCCGATCACCTATTGAAGGGATGATTTCAATTGATCACAAAAAAATCTGGGAACTTCTGGAACTTCGACGCATTATTGATTCAGAAGCCGCGGCATTAGCAGCTGAACGTGCCAACAAGGAACAGATAGCCAAACTTTACGGATTCAGAGAAGCACTTGATACAATGGGTGTAGAGAACATGATCCACGAGCGCATGGGGGGAAAACTGTACGCACAGTTTTACAATAACCTTTACGAAGCCACCAATAACACAATTTTCACACATCTATTAACTTCAATCTCAACCATACTGAGGGAAGTACTCCCCTACAGCCGTGAAAAGTTATCAAAGGTCAAAGGCACATCAAAGTCAATATATGAACAACACATCACCATACTTGAAGCAATCAACAACAGGAACCCCGACGAGGCCAGACAGGCTGTCATTTATCACATTGATTACCTGTATAAAACCATGAGTAAGATACTGAGATAAAATTTTACTAATGATCATGATTATGTGAAACACTCCTCCCGCAAGAGGAGTGTTTTTTGTTTGTCTGAACGATACCCGGTAAAGTAATAATTAAACAGGATATTTTAGCCCTGAATACACCAACCCTGGCAATCCAATTTTTTGCAACTTGACTTTACGATAATTCCCTCTTACACTAAACAAGAAACAGAAGATGAAAACATCATGTAAGAAATGGTAGAGGATACGATGGAATTCAACATTAATCTTCCAGGTCTGGCAGAATCTGAACACCGCGCCAATCCCCTGGATCCACATGAGGTGTATGATGTTCTCATAATCGGTGGTGGCCCATCAGCACTTACTGCTGCAGTGTACTGCATGCGTAAAGGTGTCCATACCGGACTGGTAGCCGCTGAAATTGGGGGCCAGGTTGCAGACACCTCCAGCGTGGAAAATTACATGGGCTATATGCACATCGAAGGAATACAACTGGTAGAAAAGTTTCGCGAACAGGTGCAGCAATTTGAGATGGGTTTTCTACAGGGAGTTAAGACCACTTCTATAGAATATGGCAATATCAATAAGGTAACATGCGAAGACGGGAATGTATACCAGGGGAAAACCCTGATACTTGCAACCGGCAACAGGTGGAAGACACTCAATGTCCCCGGTGAGAAAGAACTGAAAGGCAAGGGGGTGGCCTATTGTGCCATCTGTGACGCCCCGCTTTTTGCGCAAAAAGATGTCATAGTAGTTGGTGGTGGAAATTCAGCAGTCGAGGCTACCATTGACCTCGCAAAATCTGCCAGGAGCGTAACCATGGTACAGTTTCTTGAAGAACTTACCGCCGATAAAATACTTGCAGAGAATCTCAATGATTATTCCAACATATCAATCCTGTATTCTCACCAGGTTACTGAGATTATGGGCAAAAATTCAGTTGAAGAGGTTACAGTTCAGAACAGATCAGATAGTACCAGCAAAAATATCAAGGTACAGGGGGTTTTTATTGAAATCGGCCTCGCGCCCAATACTGATCCTTTCAAGGGAGTGGTAGACCTGAACGAACAAGGCGAAATAATGATTGATTGTAATTGCAGAACCAGCCGCCCGGGGATATTCGCCGCGGGAGATGTTACATCAGTACCATACAAGCAGATTATAATCGCTGCCGGAGAGGGAGCAAAAGCTGCTCTGTCAGCATGTGATTATGTATTA
>JAGYNX010000328.1 GCA_018399855.1 Spirochaetota bacterium | reverse complement strand
ACGTCTTTACCGGAAAAAGCGGCAAGGGCGTCTTTCACCCGTCCCTCGTGATCCTCCCCGTCAGATATGAGTACCATCATCCTCGAGGTGAGTCGTTCTTTCTCGAACACCCGGGCTGCTTCTTCGAGGGCGGCAGCCATGTCTGTTCCCTGCCGCTGTATCATGGCAGGTTTCGCCGAATCGAGGAACATGGTAAAGGCCCCGAGATCGGCGGTAAAAGGACACATGATATACGCCCTCCCCGCGAACACGATAAGGCCGTACCGGTTGCCGGGCATGGACTCGGCAATATAGCGAATGGCGTTTTTCGCACGTTCAAGCCTGCTTGCGCCGGCATCACGGGCACCCATGCTGTTGCTCACATCCAGCACGAAAAGCAGGTCAGTTCCCTCGTAGGGAATTTCACGCTCCACAAATCCCCATTGGGGACGAAGCACGGCAACAGCCATGATGATGATGGCACACACTATCAGCACGTCTTTCACAATACGCACGCGGGGAATAGCATCCCGTAAGCGGTGCCATTCACGTCCGAAGAAATGCCCTGCCGCCTTTCTGCGCCAGGTTGAATAGTATATAAATGCCGCCAGCACCCCGAGGGATACCGGAACTACGTATACCAGTATGTGATATTCTGCCAGTGTCATGGCACCTTCCTGAATACAAGGGAACGAAGCAGCAACTCCAGTGCCAGCAGCATGGCCGCGGCGTAGAGCCACCACCTGAACCCGTCGTGAAACACCGAGTATTCCCGTCGGGTGAATTCCTTTTTTTCCAGCGCGTCTATCTGTTTCATATATTCCCAGAGCACTCCCGAGCTGTCGGCCATGTAGAATTTCCCGCCGCTGATGGTTGTAAGCTGCCGCAGGGCATCGGGATCAAACCCGTGAACCCTCAGCCCCCCGCCAAATATTCCTGAACGCGGTGATGACGCGGCGCCACTTGAACCGATGGCCACCGCGTGTATACGTATGCCCAGATCGCTGCACATGCGGGCCGCCGTCTCCGGGTCAACCATGCCCCTGTTGTTCACCCCGTCGGTGAGCAGCAGTATCACCCCTTCCTTTGTCTCGTCATCCTTCATGCGGGAGGCAGCCAGGGCCAGGGCGTCGCCGATGGCGGTTCCGTCCTCCTGCGGTGAGGCAAACTCCAGGTAACCTACCAGTTTCTGCACCATCTTATGTTCGGTGGTGAGGGGACACTGCAGCCAGGCGTCACCCGCGAAGGCAACCAGCCCCAGCCTGTCATGTGTGCGGCGTGAGATGAAATCCTGCACTACCTGCTTTGCCACCTGCAGCCTGTGCTTCGGCTTGAAGTCCTCAGCCTTCATCGATGTTGAGACGTCAAGCACCACCATGATGTTGATGCCCCGGTCTTTAAAGCTTGTATAATTCACCCGTTGTCCGGGACGAGCCAGGGCTGTCACCAGCAGCACCAGCACCAGCACCCGCAGCACTGAAAGAAGGGGATAGGTTCGCGACCGCCAGGATCGCTTCGCGCTGATCGCCGAAATCGAAGAGATACCAACCCCGCTTTCCCTGCCGGTCATGCCCTTCCAGTAATACCAGGCGCACGCCGCGGCAAGGGGTATCAGCAACAATAGAAATAACGGATTTTTAAAATCAGGTAGCAACCGGAAGCACCTCCCGTCTCATGCGTGATGCCCCTTCCCTGGCAAGCTCTGCACTCCGTCGGCACTCAACCTCTGCGGGCTCGTACTCGGCGAACTTCACCGCGTCCCATAATGTATAAAGTTTTTTCAGTGTTTCCCGGTGATATTCCCATTGCAGCGGGGTCACCTTACTTTGCACCGCGTCGCTGATCTCCCCGGATGTCATCTCCATGGCATCAACACCCAGCTGCCGGCTGAGAAACTGCCTGAAGGCATGGTCGAGGGAAGTTATAAACCACTCGTGTTTCGCGGTGTTTTTTGAATACTGCAGAAGAAGGGAATGCAGTTGGTTATCAAAAATATCATACGGCTGCATTGAGGGTGTATCCTCAGAAGGCTCTGACCCCCTTCGTGTCGAGATGTAGTGATAAACCCCGAACCCGGCAAGAAGCAGCACCACTCCTCCAATCAGAAAGAAAATCCAGTACTTCGTGCCGGTGCCGATCACCACGGGGGGCTCGATGTCGGCCAGGGTTCCCTTCTCGTTGACCGCCTTTACCGTGATCTCAGGCTGCCGGTAGGCAACCCGGTTTCCATCCCTGTCGCGAATATCTATGAGGGGCACGGGGTGCGTTCCCGGACGAAAAAAAACTATGGTCACCACGTACTGACGGCTTGAAGAATCACTATCGTCTTCTTCAAGCTTTTCAGATCCGGTAACGGCATAGAGGGGGACGGGGCCGGGCGAATCGGCCTCATCGTGGGGCCAGTACTTCTTCTCTTCGGGAAGGGACACCTGTATCTCATCTTCATCGAAATTTAACAATGTCAGCCGGCAGGTAACCCCTTCTCCAACGGTCACCTCTCTGGGTGTAACCTCAGCCGAGATGGACTTCCCTTCTTCACCCGCGGCGGGTAATGAAAATGAAACAATTAAAAAAATAATGGCCAATACAGCATGCAGCAGACTCTTCATCATGAACACTCATCCGGTTATTTTCAGTCGGGTTCTGTTGCGCCTTGAGAAGAACCGCAGCACCGG
>JAGYNX010000327.1 GCA_018399855.1 Spirochaetota bacterium | reverse complement strand
CAAGCCCGCCTATGGCTGCAACACCTTCAAGCAGCCGGTAAAAAGGGATATCGTTACTGTCCTGGCCATACTGGTTGACGTTCTGGCCAAGTAATGAGATTTCGGTAATACCATGTTCAGCAAGAAGGCTGCAATAGTCCAGTATCTGCGCAGAGGGAAAAGATATCAGGGTGCCCCGAACATAGGGTACAATGCAGTATGAGCAGAAATTGGTACAGCCATGGGTAATGGTCACCCACTTGTGCCAGGGTTTTACGTCTGGATGGTGCACCAGGTCATGATTGATTCTGGTGTGGAAATCGGAGGGTTCCTGGGAGAGATATTCCCGGTGCTTCTTACCATTGATGTACATGTCCAGGTGCCGGCCGATGACTGGAGTATTATAGGGGCCTACCACCATCTGTACGGTATCATCTTTGAGCAGGTCAGTTCCAAGCCGCTGTGCCATGCAACCGGCCACCACAATTATGGATTCGGGTAATGATGACCGTGCCCTGCGTATGCGTGAAAGGGCACGCGCTTCTGCGTGATTGCGTACACTGCATGTATTGAATATTACTATATCAGCATCACCTTCGTCAGCCGCGGGGGTGAAACCTGAATTGCTCATTGACAGGTCCATCAACTCTGAATCGCTTTTGTTCATCTGGCAGCCAAAGGTTTCTATGTAAAATTTCAGTTTCTTCATGTAGTACCTATAGCACCATTTTCTGTAAGGATCATTATTTCTGATTCACTGTAACCAAGGGACGAAAGAATATCCCTGTTGTGATAGCCCGGCGTGCTGCCGGCCATGGTGGCATGGTAATTTCCGGAGGCAAATTTGATGGGGGACGCTGTCTGGCGGAAGGTTGTTCCTGCTTCGTTTGTAATGGATATGATTATGTCCCTCTCCGCGATGGGAGGATTGGCAATTGATTCGGACAGGGAGTATACCGGTTCCACGCAGGCGTCGCAATCACGGAATTTATCTATCCAGTAACTCAGAGGCTTAGAGGCGATAACGTCTGCAACATCCTGTTTGGATTTCTGCATGGTGTTTTCGTTTGACCCGGCAAGGGAGAGGAGATGCTCACATCCGGTTATCTCACAGAATGACTGGAAGAACTTTGGCTCTATGGGGCCTACCGACAGGTAGCGCTGGTCAGATGTTCGGTAGAAATCATATATGGTGCCTCCGTTAAGCATTCCGGTTTCGGCCGAGGGTTCTTCCCCGTCCGCCAGAAAACCTGCTGTTGAAAAAATCGACATTGAAAAGACACCGTCGGTAATGGATACATCGATATAATCACCGCGTCCTGTCCGTAATCTTTGAATACAGGCAGCCAGCACGCTTATAACCAGGTTCTTTGAGCCCCCCGCTATATCGGCTACCTGTATACCTGAGAGTGTAGGTCCCGAGTCTTTTCTGCCGGAAAATGATTCAACGCCGGACAGTGCCATGTAATTGATATCATGTCCCGCCCGAGAACTGTATGAACCGGTTTGCCCGTAACCGGTAAGTGAGCAGTAAATAATTTTTTCATTGATTGCTTTCAGTTGAGGATAGCCAAGACCCAGCTTCTCCATGACACCCGGTCTGAATTGTTCTACTACGATATCGTAATCCTTCACCAGCTGAAAGACTATGTCACGGGCTTCTTCTTTTTTCAGGTTCAGCGTGAGTGATTTTTTTCCCCTGTTGATATGGGCATACGCCGCTGAAATACCGTCAACGAAGGGGGGGACCATTCGCATGAGATCGGGATTGGTGCTGTTTTCTATCTTGATGATATCCGCTCCGAGATCGGCCAGCATCATGGTTCCGAATGGACCCGGCAGCAGGTATGTGAAATCAAGTATTTTGATATCCTGAAGGGGATACTCCATCATGTTCCTCTGATTTTCCCTAAGTTGGTATTCAGTGAACACCAGGTGACCTGTATCGTCAAGTAAAACAGGAGCAGTTAAAGGTGGCCTATAGATAAAAGTTATTGCATAAACTGGATGATTCTGCAAAAATGTAAATCAGTAATATTTGATAATTAAAGCCATTGTGTGAAGGTGATAATGGATCCAAAAGGACTTATACGACAGTTTCAGAAATATGGGGGCATGGTAATTGTTTTCAATGGTGTGGTGTTCACCATTATATTCAGTGTGGCGTTCCCCCTTTTCAAGGATACCAGGTTACTGGTGGCTTATGTGGTTTTGTTCCTGTTCTCTTTCACCGGCATATTTTCATATTACATGCTGATGGTTCAACGGATAATAAAGCTTGTTGGCAATGAGGACGAGGAGTCCAGGAAGAAACTGCTGAAGCATTTCAGTGATGGTGCAGTTCTTACCATGTTCGTAAATATCATGTACCTTCTGCTCATATACCTGCCGTTGTTCGCGTTGATGTACTTCGTGTTTGGGTATACAAACATCTATTATCATTTTTACGTATTCTTTGTCTGTGTCTTTGTATTCCTTTTCCTGGGATACAACTCAATGATGGTATGGTATACAAGGACATATCCACTGGGGAAAATGGGAATACCCGTTGCCGTGCAACGATTGAGAAGCAAGATCATCAGCGTGGTTTTGCCCATTACATTGCTGACGTCTGTTATGTTACTTGTTGCCTTTTATTTCATCCAGTCAAATACAGTCAAAGGTCCAATCGATACCA
>JAGYNX010000326.1 GCA_018399855.1 Spirochaetota bacterium | reverse complement strand
AGATATTGCGTACATATTATTAGCACAATTATCAGAATATATTTATTCTCATTTTACAGGAGATACACATATGAATTACAGCCTTGTAAAGCAATTCTGGGTACATACCGTTGATAATTTTTTCAACTTCTTCTATAAAATATGGGACTTTATCAAGATATGGGTGGACGTATTCTGGGCGTTCATTGACATCTGGCTGCATTTTTTTGCCATATTCCAGAACCTCTTTCTCTACCTGTTCTATATAATATTGCTGGTAATTGACAAGGCCACGGAATCACGCATCAGGATATTTTTCTGGCAAAGATCATCAGGAGAACGCCCCTTCTCACCTGCGAAAGCCTACAACCCCAATGTGTACAATCCAATTCCGGCCATTTATGGTGGATCAAAGGCCTCCGGTACAGTGAAACCCTCTGCCGGCACCGCTTCGGCATCATCATCAGCCCCGGGTGGGAAGGTTCGTAACATGAGGACAGGTGCCCAGGGAGGACGGACATCCATCATTAAATCAATACTGGAATTCTTTAGAAACGTTGTGGAAATAATCGTATCTGCCATAAAGGCACCCATACGGGTAGCAGGTGATTTCTTCTCAAGAAGAATGAAACCGGTTCGGGAGGAAGCCCCCTCGTCTTCGGCCGGTGGGGGACTTATTGATGAATATCTGAAAGAATACGAACAAAAGCGCCAGAGATAAACTCACACCAGCATCTGCACCACCAGCTGTCGGTTTCTTGGCCGTGTATCACAATCGATAAGCACCACCTGCTGCCAGGTTCCCAGTGTCAGTTTTCCTTCAACAACCGGAATGGTTATTGAAGGGCCCAGCATGGCAGCCTGCAGGTGTGATGAGCCGTTATCGTCATGCCATGTTTCATGATGATGGTATGGTTCACCGTAAGGGAACAGCCTGTCCAGGTAAACATCGATGTCCTTCTTCAACCCCGGTTCATATTCTATGGTGGTAAGTGCGGCAGTGGACCCTGGCACGAATACCACCACGATACCGCTTCCTATCCCGTGCTTTTTCACGATAGCACAAAGGTCAGGCGTGATATCAAGTACATCACGCCGCCCTTTTGTAGATACGGAAATGCTGTCGGTTATCGCCATGCAATCTCCCTCTTAATGCTTGAATGCCCGCTGCCCGGTGTACACCATGGATACCTTCGGATTGGCCTCGTTACACGCCTCAATGGACTCGAAGTCACGCATTGAACCACCGGGCTGTATTATTGATGTTACACCTTCCTTGATACCCACGTCAACCCCGTCCCTGAAAGGAAAGAAGGCATCTGATACCATGCATGAACCGGTTAGTCCACCCTTTGCATTTTGGGTCTCTTCATCGATTTCTTTCAGGTCACCCTGCTCGCGGTCACCCTTACTTACCGCAAGGGCAAGTTCATCATATGAAACACCATGCCGGTCAAAGCAGACAAGATCAGCATACTTTGAGTAAGCCTTCTGCACCGCGATCCGGGCAACGCCTACCCTGTCCTGTTCACCGGTACCTATGCCAACGGTAACCCCGTCCTTCACATAAATTACCGAGTTAGAGGTAACACCCTGTTCAACGAACCAGCCGAAAAGCATATCCTCGTACTCTTTTTCTGTAGGAAGCCTGTCGATTTTATACTCTTTATCCTTGTAGGTGGTAACTGCCGGTTTCAGGTCGTCCTTAGTATTGATGATATTCAGCGGCGACTGCTGTACGATAAGCCCCCCGTCCATCAGTGACTTGAAATCAACGAATCGTGAGTGCTTCATCTCTTCAAGCCGGTCTATGCGGGCAATCTCGACAATTCGCAGGTTTTTCTTTTTTCCCAGTATATCCATCACCCCATCCTCGTAAGCGGGGGCCACCACCACTTCAAGGTATTGTCCAGCAATAAGCTCGGCGGTTTCTTTGTCGATGGGGCGGTTGAGGGCAACACAGCCGCCAAAAGCAGCGATGCGGTCGGCACGAAAGGCACTGTTATAGGCTTCGGCAATACTTTTTCCGTATGCCACCCCGCATGGGTTATTGTGCTTCACTACCACCGCCGCAGGTTTATCCATCAGGTATTTTAATATGTTCAACGAGTTGTCTATATCGGTAAGGTTAATCTTTCCCGGGTGCTTGCCAAACTGCAGCATCATGTCTTCGTCGATGGCACTGGTTAGGGAGTTTCCGGGTTCAATAAACGAACATTCACCCAGCACAAGGTTGCCGTTTACCAGCTGGTACATGGCAGCTTCCTGCCCGGGGTTCTCGCCGTATCGCAGTCCCTTCTCGATGAGGGTACCATCTTCTTCCATCTTCCACGTTCTTTTTTTGTATACAAGTTCCTGGTTCCCGAACCGTATGGTCATTGTATCGGGAAAATGATCATCCATAACTGTCTTATATGCCTTCTTCAGATCTTCCATCACTGCTCCTCTTGTTAATCAGAATTTATTCCATATGTACAGCAGGCGTAAAAAATTCAAAGTATTTTTTTTCTCACCACAGGGGTACAGAGGTACAGAGAGGGGATATGGTTGTCTGGTTGCACATCTTGATACCTGAAAGGTTTAACAGCCAACCATAATGTTATAATATACCATAAAGACAGATATAAAAATCCTTTCTCTGTACCTCTGAGCCTCTGTGGTGAATCCTTACAGATTCCAACT
>JAGYNX010000325.1 GCA_018399855.1 Spirochaetota bacterium | reverse complement strand
TTGAAATGATCTTTCCCATTGTGGAAGCATCCTGATAATAGTTCATTACATGTAGCCTTCTTCCATCAGTTTTCTTGCCAGTTCACTATCCCTTTTCTCTTCTTCTTTAAGTGAAGACCCCTGCAGCATACGCTCAACATACTTTGCAAGGATATCCACTTCAATATTCACTGCATCGTGAACTTTTTTAGCTGGCAGGGTAGTTTCAGAAACTGTTTCAGGTATCAGGTACAGTGTGAAAACATTATCCTCAATTGATACAATAGTAAGGGATATACCATCAACCGCAACAGAACCTTTTGCCACCATGTACCTTGAAAGTCCGGGTGCAACCGATACTGATATTTCCACCCCGTTGGGATCTGGTTTTACAGAAACAATCTCACCTTTTCCATCTACATGACCCTGCACGATATGTCCGCCAAACCTTGATAATGCTGACATGGCACGTTCGAGATTCACCACTCTACCAGCCTTAAAATCCCCCAGTGTGGTAAGGTTGCAGGTTATATCTGACGCGAACACGGAGAAGCTGTCGGCACCTGTGGCGGTAACGGTCTGGCAGGCACCATCGACAGAGATTGAATCACCCCTTGTGGTTCCATCGATCACTATTGATGCCTTAATTGCTATAATGATACCACTGGTTGCCTTCTGAACCCCGGTTACCACACCCTTTTCTTCTATTAAACCTGTAAACACCTGGTTACCTCACATTGATTCTAAAAGATACGGTTCACTGTATCCCGTATACAGCACGTCAGTTTCAAGACCGATTATTGATATATCTCTTAACGTTAATCCTTCTGATACCGACTGGTATCCGCTGGCATTCATGGGGGAAATTCCGTTTCCCAAAATCCTTGGTGTTATAAAATACATGAACTGATCAATCTCGCCTGCATCAAGGAATGAGCCTGCAACACCGCCTCCCCCTTCAAGCAACGCGTTTACAACACCCCGCCTGTATAATTCTTCAAGTATACAGTATATCTGCTCTCTTGTTGTAGTACCAGTATATAAAATCAGGTTCCCATTATCCAGCATGTTCTGTATGGAGTGGTAATCATCCCTACCCTTCAGTTGGGTGCTGTGCTTTTCATCGGAAAAGACCACATAATTATCATCCCTGAAAAAATGCATTCGAAAATTCAATGCTTGAGGCAAGCCAACAAGCACCCTCAGTGGTTCTTTTTCCCGGCTGACCCCGGTTCCCAGTAAGATATTTTCAAGATAACTATTATTTCTACCGGAATACCACCATCTTTTCTCATCAAAAAATGTTGAGATGGAATCCTCAAACTCATCCAATCGTATATTAAGAGAGGGATTGTCTTTTTCTAAAGTATTTTTTCCTACTATTATCGCGTCAACAGTAGCCCGCAGCCTGTGTACAATATACCGGGATAATGATGATGATATCCAACGTGAGTCACCTGAGAGTGTGGCAATTTTTCCATCAAGGCTGATCGCTGATTTATGAATGACAGCACTTCTTTTTCTTAATATTGATTTCTTAAATCCCCGTATCATATCAGCCGCGTAATCACCCAGTTCATTCAACAGCACAACGTCAACACCATTGTTCTTTAACATCATTATTCCCTTGCCGGCCACCATGGGATTGGGATCAACAAGTGGAATATATACTCGTGTTATTCCCTCGCGAATAATGGCTTCTGTACACGGTGGGGTTTTTCCATAATGGCAGCATGGCTCAAGAGAAACAAACATTTCTGCTCCCCTGCTTTTTTCACCTGCCATAGCAAGGGCATTAATTTCAGCGTGATCTCCCCCACACGGGCTTGTGGCACCAAAACCCACGATCTCACCGTCACGAACAATAACCGCTCCCACCGAGGGATTCGGGGAAGTTAATCCAATGCTTGAAAAAGCAAGTTCTAAAGTTCTGTACATGTATTTACGTTGTTCTTCAGGGGACACGGGTGCTGACTCCGAATTTCTTGTATATTTCTTCGCTGTCATTCTGCAGCTTCAATTCTTCAATCATATATTGTCGCAGGTTTTCATCTACATGCTTATTATACTTCATTGTCTCAAGATAACCGCCCAGCAGGCTGCCTCCATAAAAAAACGCTGTAATGGATCCTGTAACCATGCCAATGGCCTGGTTATCTGTAACAAACGCGCCATACGTTACCGCTGATAACACCGACACAGCAATTCCCGCGATGATTCCCGTATTCGTTCTTCCGGAATACACGTATCCCCCTCCAGGCAGTATTCCGCAAAATACTGCCGAAAATGGAGATTTATACTCCTGCCTTGCTGCCCTGGCATATGGCAAAATAGCACGATATGTCTTTATACCCGGTATATCGTAATCTGCCATTTCTTTTGCTCGATCATATTCTTCATGCATAAGCGCCAGTAAAAATTCCCTCTTCCAGATAGAATGCGAAAATAACCTGTCCCTCTGACGGGGTGCACTTTCAAAATAATTCATACCTGGAGTTTTTTGCATGTAAAGAGTGGCATCAAAACTGTATATGCCAAGACCCATAACGCATATATCGTCATTGCCTTTATACGAAGTATACAAGTCCGCACATTTTGAATACTGCCCGCCTTTAAGGAGAAAATACCCTCTCGACAGGCAATATTGCGACTCATTCAGATAATCCGGATAATATGATTGTAATC
>JAGYNX010000324.1 GCA_018399855.1 Spirochaetota bacterium | reverse complement strand
CTGAGGCGCTTCCGGTTATCAGCTTCTCTTCTATACCGTTGGTACGCATGGCCCGCCACTTATAATGATCACCGGAGAGCCATATTTCGGTTATGGTGGAAAACTTCGTATTTTCAGCTACCTGTGCAGGTGGCAGGTGACAGTGATAGTCAAAAATGGGCATTTTACTGGCATAGTCGTGGTACAGTGTTTTGCCCGGTTCGTTCTGCAGCATGAAATCGTCGGTAATAAAAGACATGAATGGTTCCTCCGGTATAAAATATCAGCGCTGTACCCGTCCCGACCCGTCGCCCTGTAGCAGTTGTTCTACTTCCCCTACGCTAAGAAGGGCGAGGTCACCTGGTATGGAGTGCTTCAGGCATGAAGTGGCAACGGCAAATTCCAGCGCTTTTTCGTCTGTGCCAGGCATGTTGAGTCCGTAGATAAGTCCCGCTGCGAATGAGTCACCTCCCCCTACCCGGTCCACGATATGGGTTACCTGGTACTTACGTGAAATGAAAAAATCATTCCTGTTATGCAGCACGGCTGACCAGTTATTGTGATCGGCGGATATGGCTTCACGCATGGTGATGGCTATTTTTTCAAGGTTGGGATATTTCTTCAGCACCGCAGAGGCAAGCTCCCTGTATTTCTCTACCGCCAGCTGTCCGGAGGTGACTTCAACATCGGCCTGTATACCAAGAGACTTCTGGCAGTCCTCTTCGTTGGCTATGGCCACGTCAATATGCTGCACCAGTTTTCCCATTATTTCTGGAGCCATCTTCCCGTAGTTCCACAGTTTTTTCCGGTAATTAAGATCGCAAGATACGGTAATTCCATTTTCTTTCGCGGTTTTCACTGCATGGAGTGAGATTTCTGCCGCTGAAGGGGAAAGGGCAGGGGTGATTCCTGTTATGTGAAACCAGGTTATCCCGTCAAACAGGGCATCCCAGTTAAAATCTTCAATACCGGCATCTGCCATTGCCGAGCCGGCGCGGTCATACACTACCCTGGAAGGCCGCTGGTTGGCTCCGCTTTCAAGGAAGTAAATACCCATGCGCTCACCCTTCCTGGTTATCCGGGAGGTATCAACGCCGTGCTTCATGAGTTCAGCAACAGCCCCGTCCCCAACGGGATTTGCCGGTATGACCGAAGCAAATGCGCTGGAAAGACCCAGCCTTGCGCATCCAACGGCAACGTTTGCCTCGCCGCCGCCGAATGTTGCCTCCAGTTGAGGTGACTGGAAAAGGCGCTCATGGCCGGGTGGTTTGAGGCGCAGCATGATCTCTCCCATGCAGAGTATGGTTCCCTTTTTCATTGCGGTATCGTCCCCCGATTATAATTGCATCTTCATCTGATCGTATTGTATTATAATACCAAGGTGCCTGCATGGACATTAAAAAGGTGATGTGTCCATGCAGGCGAAATACAGCGTTACGTACCAATGAATCTATTTCCAGTAAAAAGGCTGTAAGTGGAGAATGTAAAGTAAAAATCGAAATATTCTTGCGTTTTTTTCACGCAAACTGATAGAATGTCGAAATGAGTCATTATTGATATACATTTTCTGTAAAAAGAGGGGAAAGGGTAATGAAAAATTCATCTGAAAAGCTCAGCCTTGGCACCAAGCTGGGATTTGGCGTTGGTGACATATTTGGCGGCGGCGCCATGGTTGTTATCGGTTTTTTCTATCTTTACTTCTTAACAGACGTGGTCTTAATATCGCCCGCCCTTGCGGGAATAATTTTTCTGATCAGTAAAGGCTGGGATGCGATCAGTGATCCCCTCATGGGTCTTATCACTGACAGAACACGCACCCGGTTCGGGCGTCGACGTCCTTACTTTCTTGCGGGGGTTATTTTCATCTTCCTGGCATTTTTCATGATGTGGTACCCCATTAATTTTGAAAACGAGATGCACCGGTTCATATACGTGCTGGTGGCCTACGTGTTCTATTCAACGGTGTATACCATGGTGATGATCCCGTATTTTGCCATGGCATCTGAAATCACCCTTGATTATGATGAACGTACCTCTGTCACTACTTTCAGAATAGTGTTTTCGTCAACCTCCTCTCTACTGTGTGCCGTAATACCACTGGAGATAGTAAAATATTTCAACGATGAACGAACAGGTTTCCTGGCCATGGCCATTATATTCGGTGTGTTCTTCGGTCTGCCCTACCTGGCCACTTTCTTTGCAACCACCGAGCGAAAGGAATTCCAGATGGAGCAGAGAAAATTCAGCTTTCGTGAAACCTTCATTGAGCCGTTAAAACTGCCAACCTTCACGAATTTTCTCTTCATGTATCTTTTCGCCATGACCACCATGGATATCATCATGTCGGTGATGATGTACTTCATGACCTATTATATCGGGCGGCCCGAAGAGACAAGTTACGTACTGGGCGTGATGCTGGTTGTGCAGATACTGGCATTGCCGGTGTTCCAGCAGATAAGCAACAGGAAAGGAAAGAGGAACACCTACATATATGCCGCCCTCTGGTGGATGGTTATCATGGGAATGAGTTACTGGATGACTCCCGCACTTCCAGGCTGGGTGATGTACGTGTTTGGTGCCATGATCGGTGTCGGTTCAGGGGGGCTTGTCATAATGGTGTACTCAATACTTCCCGATGTTCCCGATGTTGATGAACTCTACTCCGGGTTGCGAAGAGAAGGCACCTATTCAGGGCTTATCACTTTTCTC
>JAGYNX010000323.1 GCA_018399855.1 Spirochaetota bacterium | reverse complement strand
TTCCCTGTATACTTCCCAATCACTGTCGAACATTCCGCTCCTGTTTCCATTCCAGAAATACGTTACGTGACCGAATTTCTGTGTTTCTGAAACAGCGTACTGGCAGCAACTATTGTGTACCAGGTATTCGCTAATGGTTTTATCTATTACCGGTGGCTGCACCAGGTAATTTTTGGGGATCTCTAAATCTCCATCGTATTGCATGATTCCCGCGTAGACAATATCCGGAAATCTTTTTCTGTCAAACATGTCAAAATCTTTCTCTTCGAAGGCCCGTGATATCTCTATTGCCCTGTCACCCCGGAAGTTGAAGAATATTACCGAGTCGCCGTCTTCCACTGTTCCCACCGGGCCCTTATCATCAACAATGGTAAATGACGGGAGATACTGGTCGGTAAGCCCCGGTTTTTCTTTCCTGAATGTTTCAATAGCTTCACGGGCAGAATTAAACGGCCTGGCTTCACCGAGAACATGGGCTTCCCAACCGCGTTTAACGATATCCCAGTCTGCCTGGTACCTGTCCATGGTGGTTACCATTCTTCCACCCCCAGAAGCTACATGGTAGTCGAAACCTTTATCCCGGTATCCGGAGAGAACGTCTTCAAGCTGGTCAACATATTCAAACGCTGATGTTTCGGGAACGTCTCTTCCGTCGAGAAGAACATGTACCCTTGCCTTATTGATGCCGTCTTCTGCCGCCTGGCCAAGCATTTTAAAAAGATGTGATATGTTTGAATGAACATTCCCATCAGAAAGGAGGCCAATAAAATGGAGGGTTGTTCCATTGCCTGCAGGTTTGTCGATTATTTTTTTCCAGATATCAGTGGTAAATATTTCTCCATTGTCTATTGCCTTTGAAACACGTTTGGCACCCTGGTCAAATATTCTTCCCGCGCCAAGGGCGTTGTGACCCACTTCCGAATTGCCCATGTCTTCATCGCTTGGAAGACCAACGGCTGTTCCGTGTGCTTTCAGGTTGGTATTCATGTAGTTTGATGTCAGGTAGTCAATGTTTGGTGTTCGCGACAAATACAGTGCGTTTCCCTCGTTTTCTTCGCCTATCCCAAAACCGTCCATAATAATCAGTACAACAGGCCCTTTACGGCCTTTGAAACGTGAACTTTTCTGCAACTCCATCATACAAATTACTCCTCAAGTAAGAAAACTTCCAGTGACGCGATCTCAATAATTCTTCGAATGGCGGGATTCGGATTTGTAATCTTGAAACTTCTATTCTGCTCATTGAAGTTATTATACAGGGACATGAAACCCGCGAGAATTGTAGAATCAACAATCTCGATACTGGATAAATCCAGTATAGCATCTCTTGTGTCGTTCTGTAAGAAATTATTTAATACTTCGATGAATTCTTTCAGCTTTCTCGGGTTTAACTGTTCATTAAGTATATATACACAGGATGTTTCGTTTTCTTTCACCGTATAGTCCATTGTGTCCTCCATTTTATTTCACCGGTATCTTTCGTTGAATTCATCTTCGGATAAAATTGGTACATACTCTTTGAGAAATACCTTCTCCAGGAGCATGGAGACATTCTGGTTCGCGCCGTATAACAGCAATTCTATGGTTGTACTGTCCGTAACTTTCAGCGCGTTCAGTACGGCCGCCATTGCAGCTGAGTTTAATGTATCCATATCTGTAAGGCTCAGGGCAATGGTGGTTGGAGTTTCATTCAATATTTTATTAATTAAGTCAGGTAGTCGTATCTCATCTCCGTATTCACCTGTACCACTTAACAGAATGATATACAATGTTCCTTTTTTTTCAAGGGTCAAGTGCATGATATATCCTTTCAGGACTTTTTGTTAAAATGCTGTATACAGGTATCAAGTGAATCAAGAAGACGTATGGTCTCTTTCGATATTGTAACAGAATCATTTTCTTTTGCTGCCAGGTCGTTATCAAGAGATTCGAGTAGAGATACGTTAAAAGACTGATATTGTTTTTTCCATTGAAGAAATTCTTTTAAGGTGACTACATCAGGGGGCCTTGATAAAATTTTATTGCGAAGATTCACGCTAAAACGCATGATATCCGGCCAGTACTTTCTTACCAGAAGGATGAGTAAATACGGGCTTAAAAGAATCAGGTTTGTTTTTGCAATGTCATATATAAAAGCATACGAATCAGGATTAAAACTGGTACTCCATAATACCCACAGGCAGTCAGTAAAGATGAGTGACAGAAAAAATGACATTTTTCCCCTGGGTACTCCAAATGCCGCCAGACCTGCGGCTATTATTGATACAACAATCAATAAAATCAGCACCTGGATGCCAACAATATCAGAAATTGTCTCAACTATGCGGGTAATCTGTTGTATAAAATGGGTAAAACCAGAAATGGCATCTTTAATATCACGTAATGTATGGGAAAAACCAGAAATGGCATCTTTAATATCACGCAAGGTATCGGTGAAACCGCACATGGATACGCACATGTTCTCTTTGCTGGTGTGTTGATAATATCCTGCAAAAAGCAGGCCGAAGGCAACACTATGAAGTGCTGAGAAATATTTGATTTTCATCGATTTTTTTTATCTCGTGTTTCTTGATTCATCAATATGTACCGGTTCTTGTCTTGAAAGTCAAATATAAATTAGATGTGTGTAAAACCTTTTCAGGGGTGAGTGTTAGTTAGATTTATTAAGTTCAATGTTCAAGATGATCTGATTGCCCTTCTTGTTCCATTCAGGCTTGCA
>JAGYNX010000322.1 GCA_018399855.1 Spirochaetota bacterium | reverse complement strand
GGACGGAAAGGTGAAAACCCTGCAACTTGACCTGTCAACCTACCAGTCATGGGCCAGGCTGCAGGTGTTGCGCGGCGTACACCTTACCAACATGTACTGCTATGATGAAACGATTACTCTCATGGAACGATTAAATGATACCATTGGAGAAGCGCTGACACTTCTTGATGATCCAGAAAAAAACATCACCGTGAAGCCTTCTCTCGTTGGAGAGATAAAGGGAACAATGCTGCAGGCCATGATGTACCGTTCTGCAGAAACCAAAGAAGGCTGGGAAAACATCCGGGAATTATCTGATGACCTGTTTGAAACATTTCCGTTACAACAGGACAGGAACCGACAGCTGCAGTACCGTTCACAGCTTGAGGCGTATGCCGACGAAATGGATGAAGCACGAGAATACCTGGCAAAAGCCATGGGCATGGAATACGGCAACGATGAAGCCCTGTGCGGGAAGGTGCTTGAAAGGGGGAACAGTTTTGAGCTTCTGCACTTTTTGCGTATATGGTACATGGAGATCGCCAGGGGCAGGGTGCCGGGTAAAGAGTACTATGATACCTGGAATGCACTTCGAGAAAAGTTTTCACAGAATTATGAAAACATTATGCAAAAGAAAACCTACCCCGTGCATACCATTCTGCGCTACCTGATGGTGCTTTACTACGCGGCCGGTACGGGCGGTGCTATTGAAAAGGCCGAAGAATACTATAAAAGGGCGGTTGAGCTCTGCCACAGGGATGGTGAACATGTAACCCTGCTCACACTCACAATCGGCATCATGGCTGACAGGGCGTCAATGCTGAAACGGGCGGGGAAGGGAAAAGAAGCCGGTAAAGCGCGGGACGATCTGTTAACGAAAGCCGAGACGATACACGAACAGGTAGAAGATACCCCGGTTGCAACGCACGTACGTAGTTCAATAGAAGCGTACAAAAATACAGCGGTGGAAGAATGGCCGGGTACACTCTGGCATCTCTACCCCCAGTAAAAAACGAGTACGCTACTTCCCGTAATACACGTAGTTATACAGTGAAATATCCTTCTTCCCAAACTTCGATACCAGTGCCCTGCAGGCAGTGGTATATGCCTGGAAGGGTACCTTCTTCTTTCCAGCCAGCTCTTCCAAAAATCGCTTCATGAACACCGAGCTCCTTTCGAACTCCAGCAGCCAGTTGGTGCCGATATAGGTCTGAATGCCGGCCTTCAGCAGGGCGTAGGCGAATGAATTACGGGTAAACAGTTCTCCCCTTGCAGACTGGCAGGCATTGGATATGACCATGCGCGGGGGGGCGTTGTAAAAAATGCTGCAGTCTTCCACGTTGAAGATACTGCCGTCATCACACACCCAGCCTGTCGCGGAGGGTGAGTCACCGTAAAAAGCGTGACCATAGTATATAATAGTAGAAAAGGGATCGTTTTCCCCGAGAAACATCTTCAGGTTTTCACTGCTCTTTGCCGTGATGGTGACAAGATGGTGACCTTCAAGGTCGACAGCAAGCCCGGCCTTAAGTGAAGTGATATTTTCCTGGAAGGACCCTATCCCTTCACCCGACCCGTTGATAAGCAGTAGCCGTTTGACGGTGTCGTTGCCGGTCTGCGGTTCTTCTGCAAAATCCATGTCCTTCTGTGGAATGCGTGCCATGGGCAGTGTCATCCCGTAGCGGCTGGAAAATATCGCTTCCCAGGGAAAAGGTGTCAGTTCTTCATCAATAACCAGGTTCAGGTTCTTGATATCTTTTCTTTCCAGCCGGCGGTTCAACTCCTGTGACAGTAGTATTGAGCATACCAGGTTGGACACCCGCCCGAGCTTTTCGTGGAAGTCTTCCTCTCCCCGTTCCAGCGAGGCGTTGATCTCGTTATTGAGCTGTGCCAGCCTTTTGCTTACCCGGTGTTGCCCTGCCTCATCGATTGTGACCGTACCCAGCCTGCGGGAGTCGTTGTGCAGGTCAAGCTCGTAGGATACCCTGCTTCCGTGACGGTCATACCCGATGCGAAGCTTGTTCACGGGGGTGGCCTCTATCTCGGTAACCAGCTCGCCGGGTTGCTGTATAAACAGCACTTCCTTGCCGGGCTCCGGAACCCCCGCTCCCAGGTAGCCGGCACGCGAGTCGATGTAGCCAAGGTCTACCCCCATGCCGTGGGCGATGATGCCAAGCTGTGTTGACATGATCTTCTTGCCGCCGGTGATATCGCAGAGAAGGGGGGACGCGTCCTGATGGTACCGCCGCATCACCTCCTTCATGATGGAGAGGTTATCGTTATGCCCCGTCCTGTCCAGCTGCACCAGTTCCATGTTGTCAACCGGGCAGAACTTTTCAAGGGCGGGTTTTACCTGGGTGAGCAGTTTTTCCTTGTCGGGGGTGTACATGATAACCAGCCGCCCGGGTGCAATCGCCCGTACCATGAGTATTGTGGGATCGGGGTTGTGGGACAGTATGGTAACCAGCCCCCGGTATGTTTCGCATCGGCCCTCATCCTGCATCCTGGCAACCTGCCCGCGAAGTGATTCGGCAACAAGGGGTACGATCTTTTCCCGGTATAGTGCCCGCCTTGCGGAAGGGTCTTTCTCTGCCTGCCATTTTTTTGTAAGTGATTTTATGGATGTCATGGGTGTACTGTACATTGGTGCACACGTAAAAATCAAGTTAAATACGGTGGAGGGGGACGGTGATGCTGGCGCAACACAATAACGCAAAAAAAAACCGGTATAAAATACTCCAAC
>JAGYNX010000321.1 GCA_018399855.1 Spirochaetota bacterium | reverse complement strand
TCCTTTTTCTCGTTGCTGCACCCTTTCAAGTATTACCTTTTCTTCACAGGAGGCCTGAACAAAGCGAATGGGGATATTCCTGGAATTAAAAAAACTGTAAAGATCAGCTCGTGCCTCACTGTTCCAGTATGTGGCATCTATAATCGCATTATGCCCGTATTCTACACTGGTTACTGCGTGGTTTTGCAGGGCAGTGTATACTTTTTCTGTCATTTCAGGGGTATATATCCCCTTCTCGGCATCAGCACCGGCATCCTGGTATATGTCCAGCCCCGCCATCTTCTTTCGTATAGCATCGGTGTTGAGAATGATCCCTCCTTTCTGTCCTGCCAGTTCAGCCGCCACGGTACTCTTGCCGCTGCCGATCCTGCCAAAGACCACGTATACCGTGGAAGATGCTGGCCTGGTCATGTAGCTTTCAGCCAGGTTAAAGTAGTCCCTTGCCACATTTATGAGTTCATTCCGCTGTTCTTCACTCAGTCCATCGTTTGATGTCTGGAAACTGTTGATCTTGCCTCTCACCATTGCCCGATAACAGAGGTAGAACCGTATGAGCGGAATGGCACCATAATCACCGGTATTCATTATATAACGGGTCAGCAGGTAATTAGAGAGATACTTCTCACCGGCAACGTCCATGTCCATTATAAGGAAAGCGGTATCAGCTATAGTATCAATGTACCGCAAGCGTCTGTTGAACTCGATGCAGTCGATCACCTTGATGTCTTCATCCATGTAGTACAGGTGTTCAAGGTGCAGGTCGCCGTGACAATCCTTCACGAATCCCCGGGTGTTTCGTTTCTTGAAATAGTCTTCATGTTCATTGATGAATGAATCTGTCCATGCCCGCATCTTTTTATGCTGGTCAGGGTCTATGGTTGTTCCCATGTAGCCATCCAGCTGATCGAAGTTTTCCAGTGCGTTGGTGCGAACCTCGTCCACCCCCCCAAATCCTTTCAGCCCCTCAGTATTATCTGCTTCGGCATGAAAGGTATATATTTTCCTGGCCACCAGATCAACTATATGCGTATTTAAACCTCCCCGTTTCACCACGTTCTTCAGGCAGTATTCATGGGGAAGGTATTTCATCTTGAGCACGAAGGCAGTCACCTTTTCGTCCGGGATGGTTTCGTCCTCGCTGAGCCTGTAAGAACCATTTTCCTCAAGCAGCCGGTTTACCCCCAGGTACGCGTCTGGAGTGGTACGGCTGTTCAGCCGCAATTCCTCGTATGTATAATATTTACGGTCTTCGAAGGACGTGAAATCCAGGAAACCGAAGTCAACCGGTTTCTTGATCTTATACACGTAAGGTTTGGCTATAAACACGTGGGAAATATGTGTTTCCACATGGGCAACCTCGTCAGGCCCATGTGCATAACTGGAAGTCTTCATCATAAACGACACGATATCCTGCATATACGGCTCCTTTACTCAGTATTACTGTTTCTATTTTTGTATGCTGTTTACTTTCATGTCAAAGATATTATAAAGAAGTTGAGTGAAAAGTGAAGAGTGAGAAATGAACAGTGACACTTTTTATTTATTGCAGTGATAAGTTTCTCACTGTATCATCTCCATCCAAACACACAAATGGAGGATGATGTAATGATCTCACGAATTGACCATGTATCAATCGCGGTGCGTGACCGTGAAAAGGCTGAAAAATTTTTCACTGAACTTTGCGGACTTATTCCCGGCGTTTATGCCGAGGATGACAACATGAAATACAGGTGGCAGATATATTCAGCAGGTGATCTCAGCAGGCTTGAGATAATGAATCCCACCGGTGAGGGAAGCTTTCTAGATAATTTCCTGGCAAACAGGGAAGGCGGCGTCCATCACCTTGACTTCGAGGTTCCGGATATTTACGCTGCAAAAGATAAACTGGAAGAGATGGGCATCCCCTACTTCGGTTTTAATGATTACGGTGACATATGGAAGGAACTGTTCATTCACCCAAAAGACGCCTTCGGTGTGTTAATCCAGCTGGCCCAGTTCAACCCCGATGACTGGCTGGGTGATGAAGCACGCATGAAAAAGGGAAAGAAATGGGAATTGAAGAAACACGATAATGGCGCCACCCTCACCTTCGCCCACCCCGGCGGCGGCACAGTGGACATAGAACTCACCCCATCAGAGATGAAAAACCTGGCAGCTGAACTTAACAACGAATGAACCACAGAGGCGCAGAGGTACAGAGAATTAATTTCTTTATTAGAGTTTCACCAGGTAGTATACCAGTTCAGTCTGTCAAAGTTTATGGGGATAAGAGGATATATATGGCTTTGGGAAGGATATTAACACGTTTCTTAGCCTGAAAAATTATCCCTAAAATCAAACCTGGCAGCTGTAGACTGTTTGGCTGAAAACCGGAACTAACATGTATTAACACTCTCTCTGTACCTCTGAGCCTCTGTGGTAACTATTTCAGGAAGAAAAAAGGGGAACAGGTGCCCGAACGTCGTTCCTGTTCCCCCGAGGAAAGGTTTGTATGGTACGTTACGCTGTATGGCTGTATGGTAATTCTGTTTGCTGTAAAGCAGATATAATAGCATTCAGGGAGTCGGCGGCATCATCGGTAACCAGTGTAACGTTGGAATGTTCATACAGGCTGTTCTCCACACCCGAATAGCCCGGCCTGTCGTCCCTGTTGCAGACGATCACGTGACCGGCATCCTGCACGTCTAACACTGGCATTCCGTAGATGGGGGTACCGCTGGCTGTATTGGCTGCGGGA
>JAGYNX010000320.1 GCA_018399855.1 Spirochaetota bacterium | reverse complement strand
GCAACTGGCAAACCATCCTGCCTCTATCTGGTTTTTCTCAATACCCGCGTCTGTAACAGCCTCCTCAAAGGCTTCAACCATCAAGTCCTGTGAACTGTCACCCCAGCGTTCTCCAAACCTGGTGCAACCCATGCCAATAATTGCAACCTTGTCTCGTATTCCTCTGGCCATGATTGTCCTCCTTTACCCTGCCCTGGGTACGGCTTTCCAGAAATAACCGCTGAATCCCCGGGTGTCATCCCTGTACCTTCGTCTGAAAGACAGGTCAAGCTCCATCCCCACCGACACATTATCAAGCTGACAGTCGGTGAAATCCAGCATTGTACGTCCCCCCCCCTCAAAATCAACAAGACCGTACCCCGCCGGCGGGTCGATGGAGGCGGCCAGCATATCGCCGGTATACATGAAAACCCTTGCTGTTTTTCCGGGAAAGTGATAATCCTCCATGTCATTTACCGCGTTACACTCCGGGTTCACGCACATGGGTGAAGGTGGAAACTGAACGGTACCGCAGGCCCGGCACCGTACGCCAGTCATGCCAAGCAGCATCTTTCTGTGCCGCCACAACGCGGTTAATGGGGTGTTCTTCACAGACTCACCCCTGATACCCATATCAGCGGTTATCATATCCCTGAACTTCAGGTATTTTGTATATGAAACTATTTCAATTTTATGCTGCAGGCTAACGGTGAAACCCCGGGGGCGGGATATTTTTTTAATGGCATCTGTCACCCTGAAACCAAGAACATCACATCCCTGTCCAAAACCTGCCACAATAATAATTTCACCTGGGTTGGCCCTGTCAAGAACAGGGTTCAGCATCAGCAACGGATGAGCCGAGCCTGTATCGCCGCACTCATCATGAAGATTATCCTGAACCTTCTCTTTGGACAGCCCAAGCTTTTTTGCGATATTGCCGTGTTCGCGATTATAATAGCAGGGATAGACAAAATGTGAAACATCATCCAGGTTCAGGGAATGCTTCTTCATAAACCCGGTAACTGCTTGCGGAATTATTTTCGCGTACCCTTCATCACGTACCCATCGTTCTTCCCAGGTATAATCAAACTTTTTATCCGGAGCCCTGTAATGATCAACCAGGTCGTGCTGAATTGAATACGATCCCAGGTATTCGGCGATAACATCATCATTGCCAACCATGATGGCTGCACCGGCATCACCAAGAAACATCTCGTACATGGTTGCAGATTTTGCCATCCTGTTGTCGGCCGCGGCCACAAGTACCGTTGATGACTTCCCGCTCTGGGCCGCGTCACATGCCGCTATAAGCGCCCCGGTTCCCGACTTGAGTGAACCTGAAAAATCAGAAGTACGTACACCTTCTTCCGGCAGGTTTAGCGCGTTGGCAATTATACCGGCATTCTGCCGATCGAGGAATGCAGGGGTGGTAGTGGCAAAATAGATGGTGTCGATATTTTTCCCATCCATTCCAGCACAGCAATCATATGACGCTGACACAGCCATGGTAATTGAGTCTTCATCCCAGTTTGCAACGGCGCGCTCGCCTTTAGCAACGGCAAATATCACCGGGTTAAACCATGCCATGTTTTGTACAACCGTCATCCGGGGTAACCTGTGTCGCGGCAGGGATCCTCCATAGCTCACTATTCCAGCCATTACGAACCTCCTCCTGGACACCAGGGGGTTAATGCACCCTGGTTATTTTAATAACGGCGCCAAAAAGCCGAAACTCTCTCCAAGATTGTCAAGTGGCTTTGCGTCGCTTATATCTGTAATTTTTTCCCAGTTCTCTTTTATTTCTTCCGGTGAAATCTCCCGTGACCCGTCCCCGATAATCGTTCCACTGGCGCATACAACCGCTGTTCGGCTGTACCATCCAGCAGCGCAGTTGAATATCATACCGCTGTCCTGGCAATCCTCAGAGGACAAAAACAATACCAGTGGCACAATAAATTCTGGTTTCAGCTTTTCAAACATCTCCGGGGGCAATACATCTTCTGTCAAACGTGAAGCGGCTACGGGTGCAATAGTATTTGAAAGGATATTATTTTTAGCCCCTTCTATTTTCAAAACATTCATGAGACCGATAAGCCCGGTCTTGGCCGCTGCGTAATTGGCCTGGCCGAAATTACCATACAGGCCGGCACCTGAAGTGGTAAACACGATTCTGCCGAATCCCTGTTCCTTCATCTTTATAAAGGCTGGCCGGGTAACGCAATATGCCCCTTTCAGGTGCACCCCTACAACCGAGTCCCACTCTGACTCGCTAATCTTGGGAAAGCTTCTGTCCCTGAGAATGCCCGCGTTGTTTATGAGGATGTCAACCTGGCCAAAGGCGTCGATTGCCGTTTTAATAATATTCTCACCACCTTCTACGGTTGCTACGTTATCATAATTGGCAACAGCCTCGGCACCAAGGGCCTTTATTTCGTCTACTACCGTATCTGCCGCGTTATGACTTTCACCTGAACCATCCCGTGAACCACCAAGATCGTTCACCACGACCTTTGCCCCTCTTTTGGCGAATTCAAGGGCATATGTTTTACCAAGTCCGGCACCCGCACCGGTAATAACAACTACCCTGTTTTTAAAATCAATTGAAGCCATGTACAACCTCCCATTTTTTATGGATTTATTTTATAATCTCACGAATTACTGATTACCTCTTACCATCAACTACCAGGCACCACCCGTTTTTCAACACCTCTTTATCTTCATCATTACGTGCGGTAATGCCAAATGTTTCTCCTTCATCACTTTT
>JAGYNX010000032.1 GCA_018399855.1 Spirochaetota bacterium | reverse complement strand
CAGGGAAAGCGAGTTGAGAAAATCTCAAATTGGTTCAGGTGATAGAAGTGAGCGTATACGTACATATAATTTTCCGCAATCAAGGGTAACAGATCACAGAATAAATCTCACACTTCATTCACTGGAACAGGTGCTGAATGGAGACCTGGAGCCAGTGGTGCAGGCATTGAAGAAATATGAAACCGAACAACAATTGCGTGATGTTGAAAGGTAATAAATGTTCTTAATAAATGGTACATTGTGATGAAGGTTGGAAACGTATTACAGGAGACTATTGATTTTTTAAAAAGTTCACTTACGCAAAGTCCTGTGCTTGATGCTGAACTGATAGTTGAAGAAGTTACCGGTATGCCCGGGCATAAAGTACGGATTATTCCTGATGAAGAAGTAAGCCAGGAGCAATATGAAAAAATATGTAATTATCGGCAGCGCCGCAAAGAATGTGAGCCGATAGCATATATTCTTGGTAAAAAGGAATTTTATTCTCTAAATTTCAACGTAAATAAAGATGTATTGATACCCAGGCCGGAAACAGAGCTCATTGTTGACCTGGCTATTTACTATACCGCTCCCCATGGCAAACTGGTAGATATTGGTACAGGTTCAGGTGCCATTGCAGTTGCTGTCAAATGTAACCGCCCTGATATTCAAGTGTATGCCTCGGATATTTCAGGAAAGGCCCTTGTTGTTGCAAAAAATAATGCTGAAACAATACTTGGCCCTGAGCGGCAGATCGAATTACATAAAGGATACCTCTTTGAGCCATTTCGTGATATCCGTTTTGACATGATAGTGAGTAATCCTCCATATGTTGATCCTGCACTAAGAGAGTACCTGCAAAGAGACCTCGAATACGAACCACAGGAAGCTCTTTACTCCGCTGAAGGGGGAAAGGAAATTGTGACAAAACTTATTGAAGATGCCAGGGATATGCTCAATGACGAGGGAATGTTGCTGATTGAGATCAGTGAGTCAATGAGTGAATACATTATTGAAAAGTCCTCAGAGAGCGGTTTTTCTGTTTCAATATTTCAGGATTATTCCGGTTTACCAAGAATAGCGGTGTTAAAAAATAAATAAAAAGATATTGAAAAAATAACCATATCAACAATAATCTGCCCGGTTTATAGTTAATAATTACATTATTACGTGTTTTTATTTATGTTTTCGGTTTTTTAATCGATACATTAATAACAGGATTGTATAAGAAATACAATGCCCTGGCTTCGTTACATGATACCCTGTTAACATGGCGTTATAATTCAATGAGAGTGTTATTTCTGGAGCAGGTCGCCTTATGATAGGAAAGCAGGATGAATTTTTACATGATTTAGACAAAATGGATAATCATGTAGAATCCTACAAGGTCTCCTTTGTGAGCAAAAAGGATAAACTGTATGGAGTAAGTGAATTTACGTGGCTCTCAAAACAGAATGTAATGGGGTTTGAGTGGAGTATATTTATAAATGAACTACAGTTCCAATATGAAAACAGTATACAACTTGATGGAAAATTGCCTCAAAAAGTTTTTACCGACAACAATTTTAAATATAAAATTGTAAAACCCCTTGAAAAATTCGAATTAAAACTGCAAAATTCTGATATAACCACTGATCTCATGGTAAAGGGAATGTATCCGTATTATGATTTTATCCCTGATCAATTTGATAGTTCTGAAAGTAGTGAACAACTGCAGAATACCCGGCTGTGGAACAGTTATGGTCAGCGTTGCCGGGTAAGCGGTGATTTGCAGTTTAAAAAAGGCTCCCAGAAGGGTGTGACTAAAAGGATAGATTGTATTGGTTTCAGGGAGCATACATGGGGAGATATTTATATGCCTGGTATCAGTTCAAGGAGCAGAATTACCGCTCATCTCAGGGATATGACAATTGACATGACCTACCTCGAGCTTGAGGGAAATAAATATTCACATGGATTCATTTCAAAGAAATCAGGAAATATTGGTATCGTCAACATAGAAATGGAGCTCGTGACATTTCCAAGGGGACAAAAGATTCCCTGCTCGACAGAGTTCTCATACAAAGATACACAGGATGATATTGATCTGCTGGTCTCAAAGGCACTATACTCTGAAGAGTTACCGGTTGATAAAAAAATGAAAAAAAAGTATATACGTTTTCGAAACTTTTCAGATTTTACCATTATCGGTACAAATAAAAAAGGTGTTGGGGTTGAAGAACACCTGATATCAATTGAAAAACTGAAAAGTCTGGAATAGATGGTTGTAAAGATGCCCCTTTCAATACTAAAAGACCTTGTACGTCGGTTGATACCATTTCTTGTTCTACTCGGATTGTTGCTGATATATACCGCGTATTTCAATATGTATTACGAGTGGTATGGAATATCACTGGTAACCCGCGCATTTATTTTCATGTTATCATTTTACATTATCTTTAATTATGCTTCTATTGATCTTGAAGAGAGACGAGAAGCATACATGTCAGCTTTTGGGAAGACAGGTGCATGGAGGCTGTTCTTCCATTCAAGGATACTACCATTTATTATTATTTTCCTCATGACCGTCCTGTACGCATTTACTGAATATACTGATTCAAAGAACTGGCTTCTTGATTCAGTTCTGGCATTGCTGGATGGTGAATTCGCAAACATCATTTATTATTCATTGATTCTATTACTGGTGTTGAAACTGAAAAAAAACCCTGGCATTACAGTTCCACTGTTTGTGATTTTGTCAGTATCATTTTATTTTCTCGATCAACTCGCATATGAATCCATTCAGGGCGGGGTTGGCATACTGGTGCTGAAGCTGATAAAGGTAATGATCTTGATCTATTTCCTTCTGCTTGAATTTTTTTCAGGTAGTATATCATACGCGATAAAAAAATTTATTGCTGTTGTATTAAGTGTCCTTTTGATTTCTTTTTCTGCAGGAATGTTGCACCTGGTATATATTCAGGCTTCCCGGGGCGACCAGGCAAAAATTCAAACAGGTTTTTTGTTAATGAAATACGGGTTCGCATATCCGATGTCCTACCTGGAGCAGGAAATATTACGTGCTCCTGATTACCAGGACTTTGCAAGGCTGCTTGAATATGCTGAACATGCGGATACAGATTTTACTTATTCCACTGAAGAGTGGAAATCCCTTTTGTTTGCCCAGAATGTGCATATGGCAGACCTGGTGTCCCGATATCTTCTTCACGAGCATGTGATTCTCAGTTATACCCAACTGGTCAGATACGCAGCTGAAAAGTCAGAATCACCAGATGAAAAACTTGAAGCAGCAACAAATTTTGTGAAGCTTACATCAAGGTATTGTGACGGGAATGAACAGGACCTGATGAACAGGATAAAAAGAGGAAATGAGCACTTCACACTATGGGGCATTGGTGTAATAGCACAACACCGAAAGATAGTGTACATGCCATTCTTGATCAATTACCTTACCCATATACAGAGTATATATGAAAATGCCGCGTATGGTGCTCTCGCGTCAATTACAGGTAAAGATCCTGCCGGGGAGTTTAATCGCCAGGTGAATGACCCGGGTACAATACTGTTCTTCAGGGATTATTATTTACAAAATCGCAATAACAATATATAGGGCACCTGTCACATGATGGTTTTCTTGACAGGCAAATACTTCTGCCGTGAGTAATAAAAAGAACATGGCTTTCTATCCAGTCTTCTTCAGAGATTATACCAGCAAGAGCCCTTTCCACTTCTACGGGATTTGTTGATGTAGTGTATCCAATTCTTTTGCTCACCCTCATCACATGGGTGTCAACAGGTATGGCGGGAATGCCAAATCCAAAAGCCCTGACTACCTGTGCTGATTTTCTCCCCACACCGGGTAAAAAGGTGAGATCTTCCAGTGTATCCGGTACTTTTCCATTATATTTTGATATGATTATACCTGACAGCATGACAATATTTTTGGCTTTATTGCGGTAGAACCCGGTTGACCTTATAATGGTTTCAATATCCGTGATCTCAGCCTGGGCGAGGCTTTTAAAATCGGGGTATTCCTGAAAAAGAACAGGAGTAACAGTATTAACCTGTTTGTCAGTTGTCTGGGCTGATAATACGACGGAAATCAGCAGTTGATACTGGTTCTTGTAGTGGAGGCCGGGTTCAACCTGACCATATGTTTCTCTGAGAATTTCGAGTATGGCTAATGAAATTTCTTGTGTCATTCTTTGTTCTGCTTTTTAGCAGCCTTTTCTTGTGCCTTGGCCATTTTTTTTATTTGTTTCTGCTTTTCTTTTTCAATTTTCTTTTGGGCTTTTAATAATTTTTCCTGGTTTTTTGCTTCCTGGTTATTCTCATTGTTTCCATTTTTATTATCAATTTCTTTTTTCTTGGGGTTGGTCATTGCTCGTAAACTTTTACGTTCCCGGGTTTTGTCAATGATGAAATTGGCAAGTTTTTTGCCGAACTGGGCAATGAAGCCGGTGATAAGAATGGTTATCACCCACTTGAGAATTGTGACAGCATCTTCGTTCAGTAATTTCATGGTGCGTTGCCTTTCAGATATTGTCGGGCTTCATGTTTTCTGGTTTTCAATATCTTTTCTGATGCAATATCATTGCTGAAAAAATACAATCCGCATACCAGGGGCCTGGAATATTCTATGGATAAAATTTCTTTAAAATCATTTATGGTTTCAGACCTGTTGCCCAGCTGTATATGTGCGTTTGCCCGGTAATATAAAGCTTCGAAATGTTCAGGGTTTTCCTCCAGCACCCTGGTGAAAAAATTCACTGATTTGGTATATAATCCCTGGTAATAATGGGCCATACCCGCGCCAAATAATATATCATAATCTACGTAATCTTTCTGGATAAGGCGTTTGAAATCAAGGCCTCCCCATTCATAATTATTCTTTTGAATGTGTTCCCACCCGCCAATAATAATTTCGTTAATGTCCGGATTTTTATATCGGCGCAGGTTTTCGTGGTTACCGGTGGTTTTCAGTTCAAAACTGCTGCATGAGAGGGCGATGAAAAGAAACATTACTGGTATAATTTTTAATGTCATGGAACAAGTCCTTTCAGGTTTTTGTTTCGGGCAGTGATGCCAGTAGATCAGCTATCTTGTGAAGTGCCTGTGCCCTGTGGCTGATGCGATTTTTTTCAGCAAGTGGTAGTTCGGCCATCGTTTTCCGGTGTTCTTCCAGGTAGAATATGGGATCATACCCAAAACCGTGAGTTCCCCGCGGCTCATGGGTGATTAATCCTTCGCAAGTACCCGTACGTGTATATAATCTGCCATCGGGAAATGCAAGTGCCATCACGCATACAAAACGACCAGCACGATCACTGTCGGGCACGTGTATCATTTTATTCAATACAAGCTGGTTCCTACCAGTGTCATCAAGCGAAGAACCGCCGTACCTGGCGGAATATACTCCCGGTTCTCCATTAAGGGCATCAATTTCCAGGCCTGAATCGTCCGCAAGAGAGGGAAGACCGGTGTGGACACAAACGGCTCTTGCTTTAATAGAGGCATTTTCATCAAAAGTGGTGCCAGTTTCTTCGATGTTGTGAATTTCTGGATAATCATTCAAAGTAGACACCTTCTGTACCCCAAGTGGTTCAAGTACAGGTAATATTTCCCTGACTTTATTTTGATTTTTTGTTGCTATGACAAGTTTCATAAGTATATTCATTTACAAAAGGTTATATTTACAGTGATGATATCACATGTGAAATCAGGGAAGTCAATACAATTACGTTATCATGTGACAGGGTTAGATGAAAAATATCAAAAGAATATATAAGTATATTGTAGTTTTTATTATTGAAGTATAAATCAGAAAATGTATAGTAAGGATAATGGTTGCAACTAAGAATGGAAGATAACAGCCCAAAACAGGAAAATATTCTGAAGGTTGGCATAGCTGAGGCAGACAGGCTTGATGATATGGTTCGTTCTTTCAGGTTAATGAACAAGCATTCCAACAGAAGAAGATTTGTAGTTTCAAGGGAGAACGTGGTCGATGGGCATGGTAACATTATTGTGGAGAAGGCGAAGGATATAGACATTTCCGTGGTAAAACAGTTTCAGCGTTCTTTTGACAGGAATACGGAATTTAAGGTATTCAGCTCAGATGAAGGGATTGCTATTATTACTAATACTGAAGCGGAATACGGTAGAGATTTCTCAAAATCACTTATAAACCAGGTGATGAATATTGGTGGTGGAATTTATAAACCGTTTATCGATATTGTGCAGAGTTTTTATGAATTATTTGCCCTTTTCCAGAAAGGTCTGTCCCCAAAACTTATTATCGTGGGATATATACCAGTTAAGAATATCGGACAGGAAGTTAATATGTACAATGAACTCAAAAGACATGACCCGTATATACGCTATTTAGATGTGCTGCACTCGGAGTTGAAACCCAGGTCGTTTATTAAAGGTGTACCACAGTTTATGCTTGATACAGAAGATGGGAAAGCCTGGCATAAATTCGTTCTTAAAGTTATTCATGAATACACTAAGCCATATTTTATGGAAGAGATCTGATTAAGTAATAATGAAACGAAATATACAGATACAATTGCTCATGTATATCCCGGATGTGCTGTTACTTGTACTTGCGGTATTTGCCTTTGTTGGAATGTTTAATCAGTATCAGCAGGCGTTGTTCATTGTTATAGGCCTGTTGATCGCATTGATGATTATTCGGACAATATTCATAAACAACCTTATTCGAAAGCTTTACACATCAAGAATAATTGATATCCGTACATTAATAAATGCCTTTAAGAAGGGAAAGTACAAGTTGCGGACAGAGCAACCCAGGGGAGATGACGCTCTTGCCGACATACATCGTGATCTTGTCATAGTGGGTACGCATTTTGATAACATTATATCATCTCAACAGGGGGAGATAGAGAAGCTTCGTGAATTATACGATAGTATTGTATTGTCACTCAATTCATATTTTCTTGTGCTGAATGAAAGGGAAGAGATTATTTTCGCCAATGAAGTGTTTTGTAAAAAATTTCAGATAAGTTTGGAATATATAGCAGGGAAAAAGATTGATGACATCTTTTATTTCGTTACGGGTAGAATTAAAGAATCAATTCAACAGGTAAAAAGGAATGGAAGCTCGGTAGTTCTTGAGAAAACACATCTTCTGTCAAATGAACGGATATCAATAATTGCTGATATCAAAATTTCATACATAACAGTAAAAGGCGAGAACCAGATTGTGCTTGTCATGGATGATATAACCAACAGGTGTCGAAAAGACTACCAGATTTCCCTGATAAGTCAGATATCCGAGTCTATTCAGCATGATGACAGGCTTGATCATGTACTGCACACAATTCTTACCGGGGTTACCTCTGGTACCGGGCTTGGTTTCAACAGGGCTATGCTTTTTTTAAAGGATGAGAAGAGACACATACTGTCAGGTAGAATGGCAGTGGGACCGGATACTATAGAAGAAGCAATAAAGATATGGAATTCTGTAGCGTCTGAAAGAGAAGAGAACAATAATGTGGCTATTGAAGATACAGCCGAGGGCAAGGGACAGGAGCTTCTTAAGAAAGTTCAGACAGCGAGTTTTGATCTTAAAGAGGACAATCTTCTTGTACGGGTACTGAATACTGCAACCAGTATACACATTCATGACGCGTCTATCGATAGCCGGGTGGATGAGAATATTAAGAAATTCATCGATGTGAATGAATTTGTCATTGTCCCGCTGGTTGCCGGAAACAGAACGATTGGAGTTATCGTGGCGGATAACAAATTCAACCAGATCCCAGTTGGAGTAGACAGTGTTGATCTTCTTTCAATATTTGCCTACCAGGCTGCACTTTCAATTGAAAGTTATAATAACCTGGAAATGGTACAGGATGAAATGGACAAGATACAGCACAGGCAGGAGGCCATTGTGGAGTCTGAAAAGCTGGCAGCGGTTGGACGGATCGCGTCACATATTGCCCATGAAATCAGAAATCCGCTTGTTACCATGGGGGGATATGCCAGGCGGATCATACAGCAAACAGATTCTGAAATTCCAAAAGGGGCCCAGGTACACAAGGCGGCAAATGTTATAATAAACGAAGCTGACAGGCTTGAAAAAATTCTATCCAATGTTATGGATTTTACCAGGTCGTCGCCATTCATACTTAAATTTAATAATATAAACGAAGTTATTGAGGACACGGTTAACCTTCTGAGAAATCTATTCCAGGAAAGAAGGGTTGAAATAGACCTGCAGCTGGGAGATGACATACCACTTGTAAAGTCTGATTTTAACCAGATGAAGCAGGTTATGCTTAACCTTCTACAGAATTCTATTGACGCCACAGCATCTCATGGTAAGATTTATGTGGAAACCGTAATGAGAAACAAAAAAGTTGTAATAATTGTCCGGGATACGGGACCTGGTTTCGAACAGGATGATATAGAAAAAGTCTTTGATCCATTTTTCAGTACAAAGGTAACAGGGGTTGGTCTTGGTCTGGCAATCGTAAAAAAAATTATTATGGATCATGGTGGAGAAATTACTGCAACAAACAGGGAAAATGGTGCCGAGGTGCAAATTTCACTTCCCTTACCCGGGTGATTCAAAAAGTATGTAAAATGTATTTGAAATCAGCAGTGGATTAGTTGTATACTTTATTAATCAGTAATGGAGGTGGCGATGAGTAAAATCCTGATAGTTGAAGACGAACAACATCAGCGCGAACTGTATGCTATGGAATTGCAGGAAGATGGGTATGAAGTAGATCAGGCTTCTAATGGAAAGGAAGCAGTAGACATGGTAAAAGATAATAAATATGATCTGGTTATACTTGATATACGGATGCCAGAAATGGATGGCATAGAAGCTCTTGGAAAAATCCTTTCCCGGGATAAAAAGATACCAATTATAATCTATACGGCATACTCAAACTATAAAAGTAACTTCATGACATGGACAGCTGATGCATATATTACAAAATCATCAAATCTCGACGAGTTGAAAGAAAAGATTAGTGAATTGTTGACCACACGCAATCAATAATGGCTGATGATTTTCTAAAAAAGACACTGGTATTCGTGCTGGCAGGTGGGCAGGGAGAAAGGCTGTATCCATTAACAAAAGACCGCTCCAAGCCCGCCGTGCACTTCGGTGGGATATACAGGATTATTGATTTTTCGCTAAGTAACTGCCTCAATTCTGACTTGCGACGTATAATAGTACTGACCCAGTATAAATCATTATCACTTGACCGACACATAAAAACCGCGTGGAACCTATACAGGCGTGAGTCAGGACATTTTATTGACGTGGTTCCTCCACAACAGCGTTTTGATTCGAACTGGTACCTGGGTACAGCCGATGCAATATTTCAAAATATCTACATAATTGAACATGAGAAACCTGAATATATCGTAGTTCTTTCAGGGGATCATGTGTATAAAATGGATTATAAAAAGCTTATTGAATATCACATCAATAAAGGTGCGGATATGACAATAGCAGCTATCGAGACACCTGTGGAAGAAGCGAAGCGGTTTGGTGTTTTGCAGACAAATGCTGATTTACAGGTGACAGGCTTCCAGGAGAAACCCGGTAACCCGGCAGTTGTGCCGGGGAAAAATGATACTTCTTATGTCTCGATGGGAATTTATGTGTTTACTACAAGTAAACTTGTGCAATATCTTTCCGAGGATCATAAAATGGATAGTAGCAGGGATTTTGGTAAAGATATAATTCCCAGGGTATACGCTGATGAAAAAGTATATGCATATGATTATGTGCATAATGCGAAATCCCATCCTTATTGGAAGGATATAGGAACTATATCTTCTTATTTTGAAACACACCATGACCTTGTGGCGATTTCGCCAGAGTTGAACCTCTATGATAAGGAATGGCCTATACGTACATATATGGAACAATGGCCCCCGGCTAAAATGGTGTTTAACCAGGAAGGACGGAGAGGATTAGCTGTAAATTCTATTATATCAAATGGGGCTATCATCAGTGGCAGCCTTGTGGAAGATTCGGTTATATCACCAGGTGTGAAAGTCAACAGTTATTCTGAGATACGAAAATCGATTATTCTGCATGGATGCAGGGTAGGAAGACACACGCGAATACAAAACGCAATTATTGATAAGTATAACATTATATCAGAAAACGAAGAAATCGGTTTTGACCTTGAAAAAGATCGGCAGCGATTTGCTGTTACACCAGAAGGAATTGTAGTTGTGCCGAAAGGATTGCTTCAATAAATAAGGTAAATTATTTTTCTTCCTTGTGTTCTCCATTAACTTTTTGTTTTAATATATTCTCTTGAATCAGGTGGTAGTGCACTGGAGAATGAATAACCATCGTGGTGAAAATATATTCGTCTTTGTTCTTCATCATTACATTCACATGTGATACGAGATCCTTGATCTCGAAATCAGACCTGCCAATTTTACGGCCAAGATCGTTCTTTACCAGTTCCTGCATAAACTGGTAATGTGAATTGGCAAATTCAAGTGCGATCTCTTTCTCGGGAGTATCACTCTTGTATTTATTCGTTGCCACGGTAATATTATCAGAAGAAAGCAGGGAAACCGCTTCTTCTGCAACAATCATGCGATTGGGTTCTGCACTTGAACCGGTTTCGCTGCTGGGAGGAATATTGTTTTGTTCTTCTGGCATCAGGGAAAACCATTTTCTATTTTTTTTAAGATAAATTTTTAGTATGTTACTGTTGTAACTGTATAGTGTCAATCAATAAAAAAGAGGGTATATTATATACCCTCTTTTTTGCTGATTATAGCCGATACCCGGTTATTATTCAGCAGCTTCTTCTTTCGCTTCTTCTTTTGCTTCTTCTGCAGGAGCAGCTGCTTCATCTGCCTGCTCTTCTACTGTAGCATCTTCAGGAGCCTTGGCCTCCTGCTTACAGCCTGAAAAAGTGAAGCTTACTGTAAAAGCAAAAATTGCAGCAAAGATCAGCATAAGAATATTTCTCTTCATATGATGTAACCCCTCTTTATTTAAAAGTTTTTTAAAAAAGAACATTCTTGGAAGAAAAAATCAAGCATAAATTTAAAAAAAATTTATGTTACCATACATCATTTCGGGATATACGTACATCTTGATGTACCTGATTCCCATACGGTTACTGCTCGAACATGTATATCTTCCCCAAAATCACCTTCAGATATTCTCTTCTGAACATCGGTTGAGATGTGTTGTGCTATGTTTTCTGAGCTGGGGTTTATAGTGGAAAATAATTCGGTTTCATTAAGATTTACATGATCAAGATCAGCCAGAACAGATTTTAAGATATCCTTAAGATCATGAAAATCAATCAACAGTCCTATATCATTAAGTACGTGTCCGGCCACTTCCAGCTCAATTTTCCAGTTATGTCCATGAAGATTCTCACATTTCCCCTTATAGCCGTGTAATTGATGTGCAGCGGCAAAAGAATCTTCAACAGTAAGAATGTACATTGTTTACCTCTTCTATAATTATACAAACATTGATAATGCCCTGGCAACTTTTTCTATTTCTTTTCGTGTCAGAGTTGGATAAATGGGAAGTGAGAAAAGCTTTTTGGAAAACCTGTCACTTCTGGGGTAATCAAGCCCTCTCAATTCGCAGTAATCATGCAACGCGGGCTGTACCGGCTTGAAAATCTGAATATTCTGTTTTTTCCAGAATTTTTCGATCTTTTCGGGGATGGAATCAAAAAGTATGGGGAATGATTGATATGTGAAATCATCATTAAAACTGTAAATGCTCTGGTGAGGTGTTTTTTGAAGGGCATCATAATATATTTTTGCGATATCCTTTCTTCTTTTAATGAAGTTTTTTATTTTTAATACCTGGCTTATTCCCATAGCTCCCTGCAAGTCTGTCATGGCATAATCAAAACCGGGAATGGCTGCAGAGGGAGCACCATTGCGATAATCCCTTATCTGTGAATAATATCGTGAATTACCAGTAAAAACCATCCCGCCATTACCAGTAGTAATCATCATTTCCGGTGAGAAGGAAGAAACAAGAATAGATCCCTTGAAAATGTTGACGTCCTCACCCTTCTCCTTACCGAAAATATGTGATATATCTTCAATTACCGGAATATTCAACCGGGAAAAGAGTTCCATATCAAGTGGAAATCCGAAGAGATGTCCTACTACCACTGCCCGGGTGCGCTCTGATATCAGTTCACTAATCTGTTCAGCAGATGGTGAAAATGCCCCGTCGTCAATGTCCACGAGAACAGGTTTGGCGCCGCATAATTGCAACGCACTCAGGGGAGCTGAATTAAAATATGATGGGATGATTACCTCGTCCCCGGATGTAATATCAAGAGCTTTGAAAGCAAGATGATATGCCGCAGTGTGTGAACTGGTTGCAAGGCAGAACTTCATACCAGTCATTTGCGCACAATGTGCTTCAAGTTTTTTTACTGTTGTACCTGTTGTCAGTTCATCCTGAATCATACAATCAAGTACACCTTCCAGTTCTTTCCTGGTTATGGTTGGTTTGCTTCCGACAATTCCCATTTTCATCATCTCCGCCTGTTTAATAGAAAGCAACTATCATGAGTATCATGTGGAAGGTCAAGCATGATTTGTAAAGGAAAATCAGCTGAGAAAATCGTAATGATTACATCAGGATATACGGATTGCTGAAATAAATA
>JAGYNX010000319.1 GCA_018399855.1 Spirochaetota bacterium | reverse complement strand
AATTCCTTTGTCAGGTTTGCAAGTTCTACACTAACCATATGATTAAGTTCTTCCTGCTTATGCTCAAAACCCTTACGTGTTACAATCAGTTTCTCAGTATCCACTGTCCAGTCTTCTTCTTCCTCTGATTTGGGCAGCGCCTGGAAATCAGGGTATTGGGCAATAATATGATTATGAAATTTTTCCACCTGTGATTCTTCAATATATGGAACAACGGTAAACAGTTCATACACCCTGCGTATAAACGATACATCGTTGTTCTGAATGATGTCCATGAGAACAGCCTCCTCGTTGTCGAAAAGGATATCAAGGGCCATGTTTTTCAACCTGTTTCCCCGGGTCTCGATCTTCTTCAATTCATTAAGCAACCTGAAATGTGTCAAAATAAGTTCCTGTCGGGAGTAGTCAAGCCAGTCATAGTCCCATACCCTTGTGAGCAGGTTTTTTGAAACCCATAAAAATATTTCAGGGTACTGCTTGGCCCCTGTAATTGACCTTTCAATGAACTGGTTTATAACACCGAACTCCTGCGCCCGTATCAGGTTGTTGATAATATACCGGTGAATCCGAACGGGTGTTTCGAAAAGTATATCATACACCGCCTGCGGCCAGTCTTCCCGTGATTCTTCTATAAGATTGACGAAGTCTTTTTTATAATCATATGAACCTATTTTTCTTGAAATAGACGTAAGATCGTCGTTATCCTTTATAAACTGAATTACATTTTTATACGCAGTATCAAGTTTCATTTTTTTAGCATCCGCGTACCGGGTAAAACTTTTTAGTATGAAATATGAAAGGATAAGCTTTGTTGATGACTCCCCTTTAAGGTTATCCATGAAGTAATCAATAAAGAAGTGAGCTATTGGTGCTCCTTCATCTTCGTCAATATTATTCACAAATTCAAGCGCGGTGTCCAGCTTCTCGCTGAACGAATCTGCTTTTATGAAATTGTCAAGAAGCTCATCCGCGAAGGTAATAGGTTTATCACGCATGAAAATCAGGTCTTTCTTAACAGGGGAAATACCAAAAAGCGGATCTTTACGAATTTCTGTCCTTTTCTTGTTCCACCATTTTGACCAGCTTTTCTGACTGACATAATCAGGGATAAGCTCTTTCTTAATGTGCGCAAGGGTAATCTCTCCACCGTATGACCTGATCAATATTTCAAAGAAACTCATGAAATCTTCTTTAAACATTTTTTTCATTTCTTCATGGTCCTGATTTTGCCGAACATACAGGTGATCGGGAGACAACGGGTTAAGAGCCTGCAATGCCATCTGTATTGACATTCGATGTTCCTGTTTCTCATCAAAATTAATAACAATGGAATCAGCATCAATATTGGATATATTCCCCACACCCCAGCTTCTGTGATAGGCGTAATTTCCCTTGTCAAAGATAATACTGTTTTCAAAGTCTTCAATGGCATGTTTTACCGGATGCCTGAAGTTATTCAGGTTAGACAGCTTGAGAAACTGTTCATACTGAGAATGTTCACCATACTTTTTTTCGTACAACTTAATGAGATCCCTGCGTGCCGAATTGTCTTCAGGGGTATATTCAAGGATTTTTTTCAGAAGTTCAATTGATTGATCAGGATTCTCCTCGTCCTTATACTTATGAAGCAGTGATTTCAAAAGGTTCGCAGCCAGTTCCTGCTGCCTTGACTCTACCAGCATGCGCTCAATTCTTTCAAAAAACTGTATATCCTCCCATGAAACCGCAACAAGCTTGTTCCACAGTTCTATTATTTCTCCATATTCTCCATTCTTGATAAATCCCTCAATTGACAGCTTCATGTACTGAATACTCTTTTCAGGGTCATCATCAATTATGGCAAAGGCAAGCTTCTTTGACACGTCTGCGTCAAACCGATCAATTTTGAGCAGGTCTTCCCACACCGGAATTGCTTCACGACTTCGTCCCAGTCTTTCAAGGCTTGTGGCAAGGGCTTTCAGCGCAACACTGTTCTCACCATATTCCAGTACCTTTTCCGCCATTACCTCCACAACAGCCCATTTATGGTAACGCATATACAGGTCTATAAGTTTACGGAGCTGTATCTTATCTTCCATCCTGTCAGTATGATACCCCAGCAACCCCATCAGGTACTGGGCAGTTACAGAATCAGAATGTTCTTCAAGATGCCTGTGACATATCTCACGGGCATCCTGTACCATTCCCTGACTTACTATACTATTAAACAGGTCATCCAGTATCCTGAACTTTGAAATACCAATATCCTTGGGGTCAAGCCTCCCCCATAATTCTTCCTTGAAAAGTGAGTTAAGCTTTTCTACCAATTTATCTTTATCCATTTGATACTCCTTTAGTCGGGTTAGAGCTAATATATATACAAATATATCATTATGTATACTTATTTAGAAAAAAATACCCATCACTGAATATACATAACCCCCCAGCATCAACTCGATTCTTTTTGCAATCATGTTGTATAGCGAAAGGTGTATGAGTAGTGAGGGAAGAAAAAAATGCAGAATCGCTCAATTCAACATTTCAAATACAATATACAAATAGTGGGACAAATATGCAAGTATTTTTGTTCTTTTTATACATCATGGACCCATCGTTGATATCAATGGGTCCATGATTGTTGACAATATTTCAATAAAAACCTATTGCTGTCCCTTATTATTCCCACCTTCAAAGGCCTTGTGTAGATTCTGTCCATCAAAGTTTACTTCGAATGTATCCGTAAGTACTTTTAGCTGATCAAAAAA
>JAGYNX010000318.1 GCA_018399855.1 Spirochaetota bacterium | reverse complement strand
TGATAACCTCACCATTCACGAATGCTTCCTCAATATCATGGTACTCTCCGGCATACTCATCCATGTTGTCGGAATACATACAACGATTGTTCTCTTTGCGAATTTCGTTTCGAATATAATCGAAACAGATATTTCTTGCTGCCTTTCTCATATACCCGATACAGGCTGGATTCTCCGGATCAGGTATGGTTTTACGCTGCAACATCCTGGTATACAACTCCTGTGCCAGGTCTTCGGCCAGGTGCTCGTCACCGGAATACCGCTTGATGACACCAACTACTTCCTGGTAGTATAACTGGAAACATTCTTCTAGCCGTACATTACAGAATTCCTTTTTCATGATTTCCATCCATTCCACTATTATTTTTTTCATTAATTGCGGAATTTTTTCAGGAAGGTCTACGCATACGGCGTGATTAATCGATATGTTACAATTTTTTTACATCGTCACCATGACCATTGTTACGGTACAGGGTAATATTTTCCATGTAAACGCTGGCAGCATGGGTAATCTCTTCACGCTGCAGAGCAGACACCTGCTTCACTACCTTACCCGGAGAACCAAGCACAATTGATCCGTCCGGTATCACCCTGTTCTCCGGCACCAGTGCATTGGCACCAATGATGCAGTTATCCCCGATGATGGCACCATTTAATACTATGGCATTGATCCCAATCAGGCACCTGTCTCCTACCCTGCAGCCATGCAGCATGGCCATGTGTCCAACCGTCACTTCTTTACCTATAACAAGGGTGTGCTCTGCACCCGTGTGCAGCACACAACTGTCCTGAATATTAGTTCCATCACCTATGCTGATGCTGTTCATATCTCCCCGTATCACAGAATTGAACCACACACTCACATTCTCTCCAAGCGTGACATCACCCACAACGGTGGCGTTTTCAGCCACGAAAAAATTATTTCCCGGAAGGGTTACCTTTTTATCACCTAGATCCTTGATCATTATTCTTTCTCCTGTTCATGGCATCAGTTTTCCTCGAATCAAACGGGTAATCTCTTCAAGTTGCACATCTGAAATATCTTCCATGCGCAGTGATGAACCATCAAGATAAGGCTCAATTTTTTCCATAATATCATCGGTCACCTCACCGTACTGCCCCATGAATGACTGCAGCCGTGCCTTCAGGCTGAATTCCCGTTTTTCCCTTTCAGGTAATGCCAGGTACCCGTCAATCACTTCCAGCATGTGCTGCCGGTCCCGGGGCAGCCGCCCTGCTACATGTAAAAGATTGGTGGCACTGTCACTCATTATCTCGGTGTCAACGTCCATCTCTTCTATCATGATCCGCAGTTCCTCAACCACCATCTCTTCCGGGCATTCGGTAAACTCTCTCCGCCTTCTGGCTTCATCTATGGGTGTGCCGGGAAACACTTCCAGTGTCCGCAGCCGCACAAAGTCAGGCTGTATCTCTGATATCACCAGGGCAGTCTCCCGGGCATGCTCCCCGCTGTACTTTACGCCACCCAGGCCCGGCATCACGTATACCGAACAGGACAATCCCGCTTCACGGGTCTTTATCCCCCCCTTCACGTGATCCCCGGCGGTTTCACCCTTGTTCACCATTTCAAGCACCCTGTCGCTGCCGCTTTCAAGACCGAAATGGACGCGGTTGATACCCGCTTTTGCAAATCCTTTCAACTCCTTCAGCGAACGGTTTCGTGAAGCCGTTCTTGTCCTGCCGTATATGGTGAACCGTTCCAGGGAGGGAAAATGTATGCGGATATAATCCATAACCTCCTGCATGAAAGCCGGTTTATGGATGAGGGAATCGGCATCACCCAGAAAACAGGTGCGGGATCCCCCCATTCTCCATGTCACCAGGTGCTCCACGCTGTCCCGCAGGGTTGGCCTGTCCTTTATCCATGACAAAAACCATACCAGTCTTTCATCAAGGTCTTCAGGCAGTTCCCGTGGAAGGCTGTCCTCGTATTGGGGAACTATACCCGCTTCCCACTGCTCACGTTGTATACGTTCAACAAGGGACAGGGCCTTTCCATAATCAGCTGAAGAATAGACAGGAAACCCAACACCGTTTTCAAAGAGATAATCATCCAGGTTCTTCGCGTTCTGTATGTCCTGTTTTATCTCTTTAAGTGACCTCTTGGAAAATTTCGCGCCGAATTTATACACCGGGCAAAATGCGCACCTGTTCCAGTAACAGTTACGCGCCAGCCGAAAGGTGAGGCTGTAATTCTCCGTTGGCGGTCGGATCGAGCATATTTCAAAAGGTTGCACATCAAGTATATCTACCATCTTCACCCCCAGATATCATCCGGGTTAAACCGGACAGGCTGCATATCAAACCGTGATTCGGGCACCCGGCCAAGCACCAGGAAGCTTGCCCTGTCAAGCCGTCGTATGTCCTTTCTTGCCTGCATCGGATCCACTGCCGGGGCGGCGTGTTTCATGGACATTATAATGTCCATGCTGTACCTGGATCGCATCTCTTCGAACTGTCCCGCCATTTCCAGCTGTTTCTCCATGGACTGTTTCCTGCGGCGAAGCAGCGAAAATATATCCCCATCGGGATCCCCTTCCGCAAAGATGCGAAGCACCAGCTCTATCGTGGCAAGTTTTTCTTCATCCCTTTCCCGCGTCTCTTCTGCCATTTTTTCAAGCAGCGTACGGATATATGTATCTCCCTCATCCCCCCTGTGATGTACCCTGGAACGAAGCAGTATACGCGCACGGAGTGAAAACTCATCAGCATCACTTTGCATCATCTTCAGT
>JAGYNX010000317.1 GCA_018399855.1 Spirochaetota bacterium | reverse complement strand
CAAAAGGCTTATCCCCGTAATATTTTTCATACAAAGTCTGCAGGTCTTCCGTGTTCACCTGTTCAGTCGGTTGGGCATAAAGATTCATAAGTATTCCCCTGTTGAGGGGAACTACCTGGGGGATAAAGAAAATTTTCTTCGAGTTGTTACCCACACGATGTATAATATTTTCAACCTCAACGGTATGTTGATGATGTCCTTCACGGTAAGTGTTCACGTCTTCATGACGCTGTGGGTAGAAGTTTGCCTCACCCGGATTTTTTCCTGCACCGGATACCCCGGTTTTTCCGTCACAAATAATAGTATCAGAAGCGATGAGTCCCTTCTCTACAAGGGGAAGTAAGCCCAGTATCATGGAAATGGCATAACAGCCCGGGTTGCCCACAATTTTCGCGCTTTTGATTTTATCAGCATACTTCTCCGGAAGGCCGTACACCGCCTCGGTGAGGATAGATGGAGAATGATGTTTCGTCTCCATTCCCTTGTTGGCAGCATATATGGTGTAGTCATCCACCGTGTTGAACCTGAAATCACCGCTGAAGTCGATCACCGGTATATTTCGCGAATGAAATTCTTCAATCATGGTCATTCCCGCCCTGTCGGGTGTTGAAAAGAATGCCAGGTCGATGGTATCCAGGTTCATGTCGTCGGGTGACTCAACAAGCAGGTCGCAAAACCCCCTGAGATGGGGAAACACGTCACTCATGCGCTTTCCAACGTCCTTACGTGCCACGATCTGTGCGATCTCAAACTGTTCATGACGCAGCAAAATCTCGATTAATCCAAGCCCGCCAAACCCGGTAGCCCCAACGATGAGTACTTTCTTCATACATCTCCCCTGTTACGTGTAAATATGTGTACACGTATACAGCAAGCAGAGCACCCTTGTCAACAGTATATTTTCATCCATAAGTATTCACCGCTAAGACGCTAAGGGCGCTAAGTTCGCAAAGATGAATATATTTTTTCTCTGCGCCTTTCTCTATTTCTTCGCGTCTCTGCGTTGATCTTTTTAGATATTTGCTAAAGAGTATGGAAATTACTTGTTACTTTGCGGTGAAAATGAACCGAATGACGGCTTGAATATCATTATGAGTGACGGCAATATAAACAGGTCACCCATGAGGGCGAAGAGCATGGAAAAGGCGGTGAGCACGCCGAATGCCCTGGTGGGGTTGATAGCCCCCAGCATCAGCACGAAGAAACCCATGAAGAGCACCACGGTGGTGATCATTACCGGTTTGCCCACGTCTTTGAGTGTCTGAAGTACGGCGTCGGCATGGGACATCCCTTTTTCCATGTTTCTTCTGAACCAGACAATGAAATGAATTGTATCGTCGATGGCTATTCCTATGGTAACATTGGCGATCATGATGGTAGACACGTCCAGTGGAATATTCTGCCAGCCCATGATGCCAAGGGTAACCACGATGGGAAACAGGTTGGGCACCATGCAGATAAGTGCTATCTTGAGATTGCGGGTAATACCGAGCATCATTATAAAGATTATTACAAAGGCGATAAGAAAGCTTCTTTTCTGGCTAACCCGCAGGTTCTCTTCCATGTGCAGGTACAGGGAAGAAAGACCGGTGATCTTGAATGTATATTCATCACCAAGTGTGTCTTCAAGATAGGAGTGGATGTAATCGCTTAACTCGTTAGCAGTTTCGTTGGAGTCCCACCTTGACTGAAATGACAGGCGTGTTTCCATGTAGTCGGGTGAAATAATGCGATCAAGTATCTCGGGATCGCCGATCTCAAGGTAATCGTAGATATCAATCCTGTGTTGGGGTATTCGGTAATATGATTCATCCCCTGCATTAAAGGCCCTGTTGATCTCTTTCATGTAATCGGCGATAGAAAATGAGGTGGAAAACTGTTGTATGTGCTCCAACAGGTGTTGCTGCACCTGGTCTATCATCTTCAGACTTTCGGGGTGGGTAAAATCATTCTCGGCTGTGTTACTTTCGATAATAAAAACGAAGGGAATAACTCCCCCCAGTTTGTCTTCGATTACCCGTATATCATCACGAAGGTTGTTTGATTCTGGAAGGTAGTTCATGGTATTGGTTTCAAATTTGATCTGTTTCATGCCGAACAACGACAGCACAACTATCAAGAGCAACACCGACGGAACCAGTATGAAGTGCCTGGTGGATATCTTTCCCGAGCCGGTAAGAATGTATTCCAGCAGGCCGTTTGTTTTTCTTGCATCATGCCGGGGTAGCGACCGGGGTTGTACTCTTTTTTTAAAGAGCAGAACCATTGAAGGCAGCAGTGTCATTGTCAAGATCAGGGCGAAGAAAATGCCGATAGAGGTATATATGCCAAGTGTTTTGGTGGGGCGCACGGTGCCGGATAGAAAAGAAAGAAAACTAACCGAAGTGGTGAGGGTGGTGAACAGGCAGGGAATCCAGACATGTTTCATGGAAGACCAGACGGCGTCACGAAATAACATGCCCGGCTGCCGCATCTGGTCTGAAAGCCGTGACAAAAGGTGAATCGAGTCTGCAACCGCAATAGCAAGTAGCACTGCACCCATCACCACGGTAACCATGTTCAGGGTTTCCCCGGTCATCACGAAAAAACCGATCGCCCATACCAGGGCAACCAGGAGATTCACCTGGCATAATACCGCGAGTGTAATATTTCTAAGCAGCAAAGACACGAAGATGAAGATGAGAATAAATACAACGGGAGTGAATGTCATAAAGTCCCGTTTAGAGAGAACGTTCATCTCGGCCTCGATGAAGGG
>JAGYNX010000316.1 GCA_018399855.1 Spirochaetota bacterium | reverse complement strand
ACAGGCAATAAACGACCGTGCCAGTGACATTCATATCGAGCCATATGAAAAAGACATGATTGTCAGGTTTCGGGTAGATGGGATCTTATACAACATGTACTCTCCCCCAAAGAAATTCCAGGGTGCCGTGATATCTCGAATAAAGATCATGGCCAACCTTAATATTGCAGAAAACAGGCTGCCACAGGATGGCAGAATACAGCTGAAAGTTGGTGGTAAAGATATTGATATACGAGTATCAGTATTCCCTACTTTCTTTGGTGAACGTATTGTTTTGAGAATACTGAATAAATCGGATATGGAATTTGATCTTGATTCACTGGGTTTCTCTAAAAAAGATCTTGTAACATTTAATTCTATTATAAGTAAAACACATGGTATTATTCTCGCAACAGGTCCCACCGGTAGCGGTAAAACAACTACACTGTACAGTGTATTACAAAGGCTGAATACAACGGATGTAAATATTCTCACGGTTGAAGACCCTATTGAGTATCAGCTTCATGGTATCAGCCAGATGCAGGTTAAACCAAAAATTGATCTTACTTTTGCTAACGGTCTGCGTTCAATATTGCGGCAGGACCCGGACATTATCATGGTTGGTGAGATACGAGATCTTGAAACCGCTGAAATCGCGGTTCAGGCGGCATTAACCGGTCACAGGGTATTATCAACCATCCATACAAATGACGCTGCAAGCGGGGTTACTCGACTTATTGACATGGGTGTTGAACCTTTTCTTATTGCCTCATCTGTGAACGCATTTCTTGCACAGCGACTTGTTAGAAAAATCTGTCCTCATTGCATTGAAACATTTAAACCTTCTGCCAGGATGCTTTCTGAAATAGAAATAAAACCATCACAGCTGAAAAACGGAAAACTGTACAGGGGAAAAGGATGTGAAAAGTGTCTTAATACCGGTTATCTTGGCCGGGTAGGCATTTATGAACTGTTACCCATCGGTAATGACATTCGTAAGATGATAATGGCACATGCCGATTCAATTGAGATTAAGGAAAAAGCTGTGGCAAACGGAATGACCACCCTGCAGCATGATGGATTGCAAAAGGCCATACAGGGTGTGACAACAGTTGAAGAAGTTTTGAGAGTTAGTTAATCCATGATTTTTGAATACCAGGCATTAAACCGAAATGGAGATACTGAGAGCAATTATGTAGATGCTCCGTCTGAACAGGCAGCAAGGGCAAAAATTAAAAGCCAGGGTCTTTATGTTGTTTCCATACGAAAACACGATATCGCAGAAAATGCTGAAACGAAAAGTGGAAATGTATTTACAAGGCTTTACTGGGAAATAACAAAATATTTCAGCCTCAAAATGAGTACCCGTGAGATTGGAACTTTTTCACGGCAACTGGCAACACTGTTAAAAGCCGGCATGCCCCTTCTTGTATCAATTGCTGATATAATACAGCAGATTGAAAACCAGACATTTAAAAGAATAATAATTGATGTGCGTGAAAAGCTCGAAGAGGGATCGTCCATGTCGCAGGCATTGGAGCGACACCGAAATGTTTTTTCAGATATGTACATAAACATGGTAAGGGTTGGTGAAAATCTTGGTTCTCTTGATGAAGTTATTGGACGGCTGGCAGACCTTGAAGAGAAAAAAAATGTATTGAGAGGCAAGATACAGGCCGCCCTGTGGTATCCAGGATTTATGATATTTTTCGCATTGGGTGTAATATTTTTTCTCATGGTAAATATAATTCCTTCACTCAGCAGAATGTTCACTGAGCTTGGAAGAGAATTGCCATTACCAACCCGTATTGTAATGGGAATCAGCAGTGCCATGTCGTCCTTCTGGTACGTGTTTTTCATAATTATTGCTGTAGCAATATATTACTTCATAAAGTATAAACAGACACCCGAAGGAAGAGAAAAGATTGATGAGCTAAAAATGAAAATACCCGGTTTTAAATCAATGTATAAAAAGCTCATTGTTCTCCGTTTTACTCAGAATCTCGGCATATTGTTAAATAATCGAGTTGATATTATAAAGTCTTTTGAAATCGTGCAGAAAATAATCGGTAATGTAATAATCGAAAAAAAAATTGCTGAAGCATCAGAAAAAATACGTGAAGGATCTTCCGTGGCAAACGCTCTTTCGAGGCAGTCTTTTCTACCACAACTTGTTATTGGTATGATTTCAGCTGGCGAAGCCAGTGATAACCTTGATTCAATGCTGATAAATATTGGCAATGTATACGAGACAGAATTAGATCTTACGATTACCAGTTTGACAAGTCTTATCGAGCCAATAATTATTGTATTTATGGGCGTGGTAATTGGAATTATTGTTATATCCGTACTACTTCCAATATTTGAAATGAACTTAATAGTGCAGTAATAATTTTAAAGGGGAGTGAACTATGAAATATCTATTTAGCCTTCTAAAGAACATGTTCAAATATATTGTGAACAGAAGCGGTGGTTGTAAAGGATTTTCCCTTCTTGAGCTTCTTATCGTCATTACAATAATTGCAATATTGTCGGTGGTTGTTGTACCCCGATTTATGGATATACCCCAGAAAGCCCGAGTGGAGGCAGCCAAGCAACAGATATCATCATTTGGTCTTGCACTTGACAGGTATTACCTTGATAATGGACGGTATCCTACAACCCAGCAGGGACTTGAGGCTCTTATCCAGAAACCATCCACAGACCCCGCACCTAATAACTATAATCCCGGAGGATATCTTAAGAAAAATCAGATACCAAACGATCCATGGGGTAATCAA
>JAGYNX010000315.1 GCA_018399855.1 Spirochaetota bacterium | reverse complement strand
CTATATTCTTTTCCCAATCAACCGGGCTTTTCCCGGCGCGATCTGAGCCTCTGTGGTGAAACAAAGATAAAAATTTAATTTGACTGTATGGATGGATGGCGTACCTTTTACCTTCTGAATATATGAATACTGAGTGCAGGAGTACGCGGATGAGCGATGTTGTTATAAAGAAGAGTTACGAAGAGATAAACAGCAAAATAAAAAAAGGCAACGCGGTAGTTGTTACCGCCGACCAGATGACCTCCATAGTGAAAGACGAGGGGCATAAAAGCGCGTTTAAAAAGGTGGACGTGGTAACCACCGGTACGTTCGGCACCATGTGTTCATCGGGAGCATTTATCAACTTCGGCCATACCAAACCCAAGATCAAAGCGTCAAAGGTGTGGCTCAATGACGTGGAAGCCTATGCCGGGCTTGCCGCCGTTGATATCTACATCGGCGCCGCCCAGGTGCGTGAGAACGATCCCCTTAACATGGTGCCCCCGGGACGGTTCACTTACGGCGGAGGCCATGTTATCGAAGATCTCATCGCCGGCAAGCAGGTCCATTTCAGGGCCAAAGCCTACGGCACCGACTGCTATCCCCTTACCGATTATGAAACCACCCTTACGATAAAAGACCTGCGGGACGTCTACATGTTCAACCCCCGCAACTCGTATCAGAATTATAACTGCGCGGTAAACCAGTCCACCAGAACCGTCTATACGTACATGGGCATCTTGCGCCCTAACCTGGGCAACGCCACTTTTTCAAGTGCCGGGCAGCTGTCCCCCCTTCTCAATGATCCCTTTTACTGGACAATAGGGGTGGGGACAAAAATATTTCTCGGCGGCGCGGTGGGAGCTGTTGCCTGGCGGGGCACCCAGCATTCGGCCGACGTGCTTCGCGGACCCAACGGTGTGCCCAAAGAAGGTGCCGGCACGTTGTCCATTACCGGCGACATGAAAGAGATGTCACCCGAGTTTATCAGGGGGGCCTCCCTTACGGGGTACGGCACCTCCCTCATGGTGGGCATTGGTATTCCCATCCCCATACTCAACGAAGACCTTGCCTATTTTACCGGCGTGTCCGATGAAAACCTCTACTGCCAGGTGATGGACTACGGGATCGACTATCCCAACGCCATCAACCGGACACTTGCCGAGGTAAGTTACGCCGAACTTAAATCAGGCTCTGTGGATATACTTGGCAAAAAAGTGCCCGCCTCTCCCCTGTCCAGTTACACAATGGCAAAGAAAATAGCGGGGACATTGAAGGACTGGATCACCACCCGTGGTTTTACCGTGGGCGAGCCGCAGATACAGCTGCCTTCTGTTAATTTCACCCGGCAGGGGGACGATGAATAACCATACCCGCTGGTATCGTGAGCACCACGCATCCGGACGGTGGGAATGTTACGGTGTAAAAGTTGAAACCACCGACCTGTATATACGTTCAACAGCAAACCACGCTAACATCGCAGAAGAGATGGTGAGAGAGCTTCGTGACCAGGTTCGCCGCCACGCAGAAGAGAGACCCGACTTTCTCACGGCCATGTCTCCCCTGGATGAACCGGCAGGGTTAAGCCCCATACTTCAAAGAATGTACCGCTCTTCAAGGGCGGCGGGGGTGGGCCCCATGGCTGCTGTTGCCGGGGCCGTTGCCGAGATGACAGGAGAGGCCATGGCCGAAAAGTCTGAAGAGGTGATCGTTGAAAACGGCGGGGACATATGGATGAAACTTACAGAACCCGCCCTTATCAGCCTTTACGCGGGAAGGTCACGCTTTTCGGGAAGGTTCAACCTGAAAATTTATCCCGAACAGACACCCATGGGCATCTGCTCATCGTCGGGTCGTTTCGGCCATTCTTTCAGCCTGGGCAGGGCAGATCTTGTGACTGTCACCTCCCCTTCGGCACCACTGGCAGACGCCGTTGCCACCGGGGCATGCAACCTGGTATCCGGCGAGGATGACCTCGAGCCTTCGGTTGCGTATGCCATGTCGGTTGAAGGGGTAAGCGGCATTCTCTGCATCTACTGGGACACCATGGCCATGCAGGGTGATATTGAATTGTGCGCACCCGAATCCGAAAATGAAAGCATCTGAATATGTGATATAGTAATTGAATACGTACCAGGAGGAACGACTGTCATGATGAAAAAGAACGTACTGCTTATATTTACCCAGGAAATCATGTATAAGCCCATTATATACCGGCTGGTGAAAGACCACGATATCGTCTTCAACGTGCTGGAATCAAAGATACTGCCCAAGCAGGAAGGCCGCATAATACTTGAGCTTACAGGTAGCGAAGAACAGCTTGAGAACGCCCTGAACTTCGTTCGTGACGAAGGGGTGGTGGTTGAAATTCTTGCCAACCGCATAAAGCGCGACGAGGATCTTTGCACCCATTGCGGGGCCTGTACCGCCGTGTGCCGTACCGATGCACTTTCTATAGACAGGGAAACGATGGAAGTGATATTCTGCCCTGAGAAATGCGTGGCATGCGGTTTGTGTAAGCTTGCCTGTCCTGTTAAAGCCATGTCGGGGATGTCTATTGAGGTTGATCCCGAAGAGCTTCAGTCGGGAGAGAGCACCGTTCCTCAACTAGACCTGTAGGTTTCAACCAGGTATATTCTTTCCAAAACCTGTGCCGCCTGCCAGAACACCATGTCAATTTTAAATTCCGAGTTATATACATGTGACCCATGATATAATCAGTCTATCAGACCCCTATATCCAACTGACTCATTATATTAAAAATCAACACCTGAAAATTTCATTTATATGTATTTT
>JAGYNX010000314.1 GCA_018399855.1 Spirochaetota bacterium | reverse complement strand
GTCCATATCCTGTCAAATGCTTCGTCGTAAAAATATTCGATGTTGAAAGTGCTGTTATCAAGCCCGATCTGCTCAATTATTTTTATGGAATTATCCGTGATACGCCGCTGCACCTTCTGGGGAAGTGTTGAAGGATACTCGTACCTGAAAAATGAAGAAGAATCAGGATAGTTTATTGAATCTACTATCCCGTAGACGGTTACTTTATTATTGTTCACAAAACCTGATACCGTACACTGGCTGCCTTTTATAATCTCTTCTGCAATACAGTACCCGCCATCAATGTCTTTCATCTCATCGGGAAGGGTTATTTTAGACAGCAGAAAATTGAAGGGGCCCGAAAAAATGGTAATCTTATTCCTGATTTCTTCCTGCGCTTCGAGAAAATCCTCCCTGTTTTTAATCTTGAAACCAAGCTGGGATGCGGTTGCCTTCACCGTCTTTAACCAGAAAGGATACTTGATGGACAGTTTATCAACGGCATCGTCATCAAAAGGATTTACTGCTTCAAACCCCGGAAACTCATCGATAGCCCTGCTCTGCTCAAGCCTGCTCCAATACTTATGTTCGCACTTGATAACCCCTTCCAGGTTGGGCCCCGGAAGATCAAACACATCGCAGAGGCAGGGCACCATTGATGTAACCGGAAAATCCCAGTAGCCGATAATACCATCAACGCTGCCTTCATATTGATAAAGGATTTCTTCAGCTTTTCGCAGCAATTCCTGAATCCCTGGAGCATCCGGTCCGAAAATATCATCGAAGGTCATCAGTGTTTCGTAATTATACCGTGTTGCCCCGGAAACGAGTTGTAATTCTTTCAAATTGAACTCGTCTAACCCAAGCACGAAAATATTTTTCCGGTCGATGACAGGTACCTCCTTTCGTCATTCTTTTGTATTGTTGATTATACCAGAACCGTACCTGGAGGTCAAGAGCCCATGGAATATTCATTATGGGGAGAAAGAAAAATGCAAATGATCCTGTATCAGCCGATATTTTTCATCAAGATGCTTTTTACTGTCGGCACCCACAAATACTATGGCTGTATTATAGCTGTAGCTGTCCTGGTCCATCATCTCCGAAAGCCGTTTCCCTTCAATTGCCTTTATCTTAATAATTGATCCGGGAACCAGTTCTTCTTCGATGTGTTGTATCTCTTCAGCTGAAGGCACCCTGGTAACCATGGCATCTTCAAAGCTTCTCACGAAGAACTTTGCCGCACAGTTATACTCGCCATTTCCCTTTTGAGGTGACGGCTTGATGCCCAGGGCCAGTTCTACCGCAACCTGATGACTCGATGATCCATCAACCTTTTCAAAGAGATCACAGTGCGACTCCGAAATTCTCGGGTTTATCTCCAGCAGCCATATCCGGTTGGTTTCCATGTCCCAGAAGTACTCTATATTAAATGGTGCGTTATTATAATCAAGGTATTCCATTATTGTTTTGGATATGACAGTCATTCTCTTCTGAACATCGGGCGGAAGAATTGAGGGATACTGGTAACTGGAAAAAGATGGTAAATACGGCTCCCTGAACGAATCGATAGTGGCATATACTTCCACCATCCCCTCATAGCAATACCCTTCCTGTGTGCACTGCCTTCCCCCGATAATGTCCTCTGCAATACAATAATTTCCTCTTACTTCTGCAACCCCATGCGGCATCTGAACCATATCAAGCATGTAGTTAAAGGGATCTGCAAAACGTCCTATATTCTTTTTTATAACCGATGTGGCAAGTATGAAATCACTTTTATTATTGATCCTGAATCCCAGGTATGACGAAAATGATTTCACCGGTTTCACCCAGAATGGATACTTTATTTCTATTCGTTCAATCGCGTTGTCATCAAAGGGGTCGAAAGCCTGAAAAAGTGGCACATGCTCTGGAATAATATTCCGCTGTTCGTACCTGCTCCAGTACTTATGCTCGCATTTCAAGACGCTTTCAAGCGAGGCGGTTTTGAAGCCGAATTCCTTTCCAAAGATCGGGATCATAGTGCTGACAGGAAAATCTATATAGTAGATTATGCCATCGTGGGTACCGTTAAAATCACTGATCTGTTCCCTGCCCTTATCAAGAATGTCCTGCAATGGATAGTTATCACGCTCCAGTACGTCTTCTACATCAAGCAGCTTTACAAAGTTGTACATGTCTGCATTATTAATTGACTGAAGTTTCTCAATATTGAATTCGTTCAAACCGACAACGAAGATATTTTTCTTTGTACCTGGAACATTGGTATCGTCTTCATCTAGTGATGGTATATCCTGCAATGGTGGATCATAGACAATGGCAAGACGCATATTTTCCCGCGCATGAATATAGTGTTCCTGGTTCCTGTAGATCACAAAAAGTGTTCCGGGTATTATGGGATGTATACTTCCATCAGAAACCTTTTCAATTTCCCCAGAACCTTCGAAACAATATACCGTTTCAGAGTAATAGCCCCTCTTTACATGATATGTTGAACCAGATTCTACAATAATATCATGGAAAGAATATTTCAGGTTCCGGTCATTAACCGATGCGACAACCTCCACCCCGGGGAAATGTCCCCTCTCTGCTTTCGCCGTTTGTTGCGTATCCGGTTGTTTGATTATCATTGTATCCCCCTGAACAGTATATGTTATTTTAAACATATACACACATGGAGAGCGAATCAACCAGGGATGGATATTGAATCTTTTACACTCTTCCCGGATTCCCGGGAATGAAGAACTGTTATGTACAATTACAAGCTATGAACTTGCATTTCCATAATTTTTTT
>JAGYNX010000313.1 GCA_018399855.1 Spirochaetota bacterium | reverse complement strand
GGCATCATCAACTCTATCCTGGTGCTTGGAATATTTCCCGTATATGAAAGTATTTTCGGGATTACCACCAAGTTCAAGTTGTTAGAACTGTCAGACCTTAACGCACCTCTTTTTAAGCGTATGCTGATAAAAGCTCCTGGTACGTATAATCATTCGTTGATGGTTGCCACCATGTCTGAATCTGCATGCAGAGAAATCGGCGCTAATTCTCTTATGGCACGGGTTGGCAGTTACTATCATGACATCGGAAAAATCGATGATGCGGCGTTTTATATAGAAAACAAGGTAAGTGATCCGAGAGCAAAGACGCTGTCTCCATTGGAATACAGCAGCCTCATTATATCTCATGTTGAAAAGGGTGTTACGCTTGCAAAAAAATACGGACTTCCAGAACAGGTTATCGATTTTATTCGTGAACATCATGGCAAGACTACCATGACTTTCTTTTACCACCAGGCACTGGAAGCGACGGATACTAACGGCGAAAATAGTATTCATAAGTCAGATTTCGAATATCCGGGTCCCCGACCCAACAGCAGGGAAACGGCGGTTGTCATGCTGGCCGATTCGGTGGAAGCGGCATCACGTTCATTGCATGAACCAACTCCCGCGAAACTGGAATCGCTGGTTCGACGGATTGTGTATAACAAGTTGAATGAAAGTGAGCTTGAGCACTCCGATCTCACCATGTCAGACCTGAATCGAATACAAAAAGCATTTTTGCAGGTATTATACGGGATATTTCATACGCGGATTCAATATCCAGACAGGCAGGACCTGGAAGATCTTGAAGACAGGGTGAAACAGAAACAAGATAATGGAGATTAATATATTTACAGAGGGAAACCTGTCCCTTCCGTACAAGGATATTGACGAAGAATTTTGCAGACAGGTTGTGTCAAAAGTTCTTTCAGCAATGGACAACACGGAAGTGGAGGTAAACTGTATCTTCACAGATAACAGTACAATCCGGACTATTAACCGGGATTACAGAAACCTGGATTATCCTACCGATGTTATATCCTTTGCCTACCGGGAAAACCCTTTTCCCAGTATAGAAATGGAACAGGAACCACTTGGTGACATGTATATTTCGCTGGAGAAAGCCAGTGAACAGGCATCAGAATACAAGGTTACACTTACCGATGAACTCTGCCGCCTGATCGTACATGGTCTTCTGCATTTGCTGGGATACGAACATGAAAATGTTGATGTTGAAGAAGCCCGGCAGATGCGTGAAGCAGAAGACCGGTTGCTTGACATGATGGATGCATGAACTCTACACCCCAACCTTTTCCATTAGTGATGACTGCAGGTTGTCTATCTTCTTCTCGAGAATGTTTTGCATCTCTCGCATGTTTTTCCCTTCACCTTCACGATTCACGCTGAAATAGAACTTGATTTTTGGTTCTGTGCCAGATGGTCTCATCGTCACCTTGGAACCGTCTTCGAGGAAATATTGCAGCACGTTGGATTTGGGAAGACCTTCAAGCTGAATGGTTGTTCCAGTAGAAACCTCGGTATTTATACCTGCGTCAAAATCAGAGATTGATATCACCGGTATACCATGTAACTCATGTGGCGGGTTAGATCTGAATGATTTCATTATTGACTGTATTTTCTCCATACCCTCCATACCTTTAAGGGTAATTGACTTCAACCCTTCAAGATAATATCCATATTTCGAATAAATCTCTTCTAGAAAATCATTCAATGAACGTCCCTGTTCGCGAAGCCAGTCGGTCATTTCGGCAAAGAAGTAACATGAGCTTATGGCATCCTTGTCCCTGACGAATGTCACGGGAAGATACCCGTAGCTCTCCTCGCCACCAAAGATGAACCGGTGAGAACCTGTTTTGTCGTACTCATACATCTTTCTGGCGATCCACTTAAAGCCCGTGAGAACATTTTCTGTCGTAAGGTTGAAGTCTGCGGCAATTTTTTCCTGTAGATCAGTGGTCACTATGGTTTTAACGATTACCCCGTTGCCTGGCAGATCTCCTGATTCTTTCAGCCTGCTAAGAATATAATATTCAAGCATCGTTCCAATCTGGTTGCCATTAATAAGTATATATTCACCCTCATTGTCCCTGAACGCTACACCCATCCTGTCAGCGTCTGGGTCGGTTGCCAGTATAATGTCAGCATTTTTTTGTCGTCCAAGATCAAGAACCATTTCCATGGTGGGTCTTTCTTCGGGGTTGGGAGATTTTACCGTGGGGAAATTTCCATCCGGTTTTGCCTGCGCGTCTACGACATGGCAGTTGGTAAAACCGAAGTGGGCTAGAACTTCAGGAACAAGCCGGTAACCGGTACCATGAAGAGGAGTATAGGCAATAATAACATTGGATTGCCTTTTCTCCCGAAGTGCGAATTTTTCCAGGTTTTGAATGTAACTCTTAATAATGTCATCACCGATGGAAATTATTAAACCTTCACTGACGGCATCATCATATTCCTTTTTGGTTATATCCAAAATCGATTGTATTTTATTAACTTCGTCGATTATTTCACTATCCTGCGGTGACACCACCTGGGCTCCGTCCTCCCAGTATACCTTGTATCCATTATATTCTGGTGGATTATGGCTGGCAGTTATGGTAATACCGGCCATGGTTTCAAGTTCACGAATGGCGAAAGAACAAAGGGGTACCGGCATGATATCATCGAATATGTAGACCTTGATCCCGTTGCCGGCGAAAATCGCGGCTGCCTCACGGGCAAACTCATCAGACTTGATTCGTGAATCGCGTGCGATGACCACTCCCCGTGACTGTCCATTGTTCAGCTTA
>JAGYNX010000312.1 GCA_018399855.1 Spirochaetota bacterium | reverse complement strand
TCACCTTCATCAAGGAGTTCAGAAAGGATGATAAGTTTACTCCAATCGTGGTGTTAACAACTGAAGCGGAAGAAAATAAAATAAAAGAAGGAAAAGAAGCGGGGGCGTCAGGGTGGATGGTGAAACCCTTTAAGCCTGACCAGCTCTTACAGGTTGTGAACAAGTTAATACGATAAGGAGTTGCCAATGAGTGAAATGAAAACACGAAACATGGAAAATGAGATAGAACTGGATGTAGAACAGTTTGTCACATTTTTAATTGGTGACGAAACATACGGTGTAGAAGTCTTACGGGTACAGGAAATAATTGGAATGACAACCATTACCAATGTACCCAATTCACTCAGTTTCATGAAAGGGGTAATCAACCTGAGAGGTTCAGTTGTCCCCGTTGTTGATATGCGCCTCAAGTTTGAACTGGCTGAAAAAGAATACGATAATTTCACGGTAATTATAATTGTAGAGGTTCATGGAAGGCTGATCGGTATGATCGTTGATTCGGTTTCTGATGTGGTCAGCATTCCTGTACAGAAGATCCAGGATACACCTCATTTCACCACGAAAATTGAAACAGACTATATTAAGGCAATCGGCCAGGAAACCGATGAACGCCTGGTTATTATACTGGATGTTGATCGGATTCTTACTGATGAAGAGCTGATACACTTAAATAAAGATGAAATGTCAAAGTAGATGCTGAAAAGTAAAGACAAAAGCTCGGGTAAGGACATGTATGTTCTGTCACCGGGAGATTTCTACGCCGATGAATGTGATTGTATCCTTGCTACCGTTACCGGGTCATGCGTGGTAGTGTGCCTTCATGAATGGAAAAGAAATATCGGGGCCATGGGACATTTTATTCTGCCGGGATCACCGGGAACACACGAGATATACAAAGATGAAATAGCGGCCCATGGTATAAATTCCATGGAACACCTGGTAGCGATGATCGTGAAGCTGGGTGGAGACAGAAAGAATCTGCGGGCTAAACTTTTCGGGGCGGCCTACCTTTCTGGTAATAACCGCCTTGATAGTGTTATTAAAGGAAATATTACTTTTCTACATGACTACTTTACAATGGAACATATTCCCATTGAGAAAGAAGACCTTGGTGGTGATAGAAGAAGAAAACTTTTCTTTTATCCCAAAACGGGTAAAGTTTACAGGAGACTCCTGTCTAAAAATGAGGATACCTCTGAATTTGTTATCATGGAAAAGGAATATATAGACAGGACCATTAGTGAGAAGGGAAGTTTTGGAAAAATTGTAATGTTCCAATGAGGTAACATGGCTAACAGTGTATCAAGTGGTATTATTGAACTTGATGAAAATCAGTTCAATCTCTTCAGGGAAATTATATACCAGGAAGCAGGTATCAAGCTTTCTGATATGAAAAAAGCCCTGGTTCAATCTCGCTTGCTGCGCCGGCTGAGGGAACTGCACATTTTCAGCTATGAAGATTATTATTCATTTCTCCAGGATAATTATTCACAGGAAATAATTAATTTAATAAACTGCATCACCACCAATAAGACAGAATTTTTCAGAGAAGCCCGTCATTTTGACTTTATGCATCAGGTTGTTCTGCCTGAATATGTTAGAACGAAAAAGAAGACTTTGCGTATCTGGAGTGCCGGTTGTTCTACCGGGGAAGAGCCATATACTATAGCGATTACCCTGCTTGAATTTTTCAAAGATATGCAAATGCCTGACATAAAAATACTTGCCACCGATATTGATACCCATGTTTTGGAATTAGCACTGGACGGAAGATACAAGAAAGAAATACTGGAAATGCTGAACGTTGATATGCTCAGGCGGTATTTTTTAAAGGGTAGTGATGTGAACCTGGGATTTTACCGGGTTAAAGAGCATGTAAAAAAATATATTTATTTTCGGCGCTTAAACCTGCTCAGCGACCATTATCCCATGAAAAACCAGTTTGATATTATATTCTGTAGAAACGTGATAATCTATTTTGACAAGGAAACACAGACAAGGCTTTTTGGAAAATTTCATCAGTATTTAAATAACGATGGGTACCTTTTTCTGGGTCATTCTGAAAGTTTAACGGATGAGAACAACAGGTTTACTTTCCAGGGAAATTCAATTTACAGGAAAAAGGTTTGAACACTGATGTATATACGTAACGCGTGGAAGTATGGGAAGCCATTGAAAATTATACAGGCAGGTGAATTCTTTGTGTCCAATACCAATGAATTTATTGGTACACTGCTTGGTTCATGTATATCTGTGACATTGCATGATTCCGGGAATAAGATTTCAGGGTTGAATCATTTCATGCTGCCGGGTAGAATATCCAGCGTGGATATTTTTGAAGACCGGTCTGCCAAGTACGGGATAACAGCCATCAATACATTGATTGATGAAATGGAAATAAAAGGTGCCCATAGAAAAGATATAGTGGCTAAAATATTTGGTGGCGGTTCGGTGCTGGAATATGAAATGAGAACCAATACCATCCCGATGGATAATATTCGGCTTGCACGAATAATGCTTGAAATGGAAGATATTCCGATTATACAAAGTGATGTTGGTGGTAAATATACAAGAAAATTGCTTTTAGACGTGCTGTCAGGAAAAGTCTATTGCCGCAGAACAACTAATAAAAAGATAATGGAAAAAGTTAAGAAGGAAGAATTTGAGTATGTCAGCAGGAGTTTTAATAAGGGATGAATAAAATAAAAGTACTCATCGTTGACGATTCTGCGGTAATGCGGAAAATGCTGACAGAGGCATTGTCCGGCGCGAAGAATATCGAGGTTGTGGGTACCGCCCTCGATCC
>JAGYNX010000311.1 GCA_018399855.1 Spirochaetota bacterium | reverse complement strand
TCTTTCCAGTGGGCACCGGCATAAAAAATAAATTCAGGATCCGCCATTTCCATAAGTGCTGCAAACCCCCTGGAATAATCGAACCATCGCCATTCCTGCCCGGCAAGGAAAATGTATTTGGGAGATTTCAATGTCACCAGCGCGTCAAGTCCAGTTTCATAATTATATATCTTCCAGTAACGCCCTGCCCTAAATATGTATTCCGCGTCACTGGTTCTTATTAAGCCGTGAAGTCCTTTTTCATAGTTAAATTCGGGCCAGTGCATGCCGGCATCATAAATGACTTCAGCATCACCCAGCTCTATAAGCTTGTCCAGTCCAATTTCATAATCAAACCATTCCCAGTCCCTACCTGCGTATAATATATACGCAGGTATACCCAGGTTACACATATACCTGGATGCCTTTACCGGGTCTTCAATATCCCGTTCTACTCCTTTCTTCCAGAGTATTTCAGATTTCTTTTCATTATCATGAAGTGCATCATCTTTACTGTTTACGTCGGTATTATTTTGGTTCATCATCGTTTACTCCGTAGTTGCGTATTGCGTATCAACTATATTAAAATATGGCTCATTCCTGATCACACTTCACTTCTTACTTTTCACTTAACATTGTGTATCTGCGGTTAAAAAATTATGCCATGCTGGTACGTATGGTTACCATTCTCCCGAAAGGCTGCACAAATGGTTCCGGTCTATGTCCGGATATAACCCACAATGTTTGTGAATATTTCGAAAGCCTTTCTAAATCATAGACATACCCGTCTGTTATTACCAGCAGCATTTCCCTGTGACCCTTCATGTAGCTGTTAAATAGAGGCTCAAAAAAAGTTGTACCACTGTTCCCGCTTCTAATATATTTCCAATCTCCGGGTTTATAATAATATGGTTGATCCGTTCTACCTGACTTTACAAACTGATCACCATCCTTCTCAGGAACAAAAAGGTCCTCATCCACACACACAAGGTTAACCCGGTATTTCCCAGTAAGATCCTCTATAACTCCGAATGCCTCTTCAATTTCTTCAGGCTTCATCACCATTGACGCAGATACGTCTACGGCAACCGTGATAACCTGTTTTTCTTCAAAAACACGACCCGGGGAGTATATTCCACTTGCGAAATACCTCCGATTGAATCGTCCATGTGAATAATACCACTCAGTTGACTGTGAAGTCATATCAACGATACTCTTTATTCGCCTCTTCCAGTCTTCAATATCCACAGGTTCCGTTTTTTTGATTATACCCTGAATATCCTGGTACACCCGCTCCTCAAGACAGTCATAATCCTTCTCGGCAAAACGAATAACCTGGGTTCTCTTCGCGTGGATTTTATGCTGCATATTGCTTTTCTGGAAAAGATGCATCCCTGTTGGAAGAGGGTTCTCCCTATCATCCTGAAATAATATACCACTGAAATCTTGTGTATTATCAGACCTGTTCGGTGCATCATCCCTGTTTTCGTTTTCTGCTGTTGAGTCTGAATTAAATTCATCACTTTTTATTGATACGCTTATTCCTGACGGGGCACCTGAGCTTTTTTCAGTTGTACCATTAATATTGATGGTTTCACTGTTCTGTCTGTCTCGAAGCCATACATATACATCTTCCCACGCAGGATCATCATCACAGGTTTCATCAAAGTATTGCCGGGGTATGTCAGGTAGCTCTTCTGGTATTATCAATCCTGGAATGTCCCACTGGTACTGGCCTTTTTTAGAAAAGAAGGTCTTCTCATGCGTCCGTATGAAATGATTTACCACCATGTCCTGGGCCCTGTTACGCAGTACCGCATCCTGTTCACCTGGAGCCCGGTGATCATGGTTCATCATCACATGCATCATCTCGTGCACAAGCAAGCCGATGATTTCCTCATCGTTAAGCCCATCAATAAATTCTGGATTATAATATAAAGTGAGACGTGACTGCACAACGGTGAGTGCTATGGTTGGTATGGACATTTCTGCTGACAGGTGAACTGACTGATAAAAATATGACGTAAATCGGCTTCTTCTCCAGAGTTGCTCCAGTATATCTTCCATTCTCCGGTGTTGCAGGTTAGCTGACATAAACTGTCTTACACCTCCAGCAACTTTTCGAAACGCTCCTTCAACAATTCCCGGGTATCTTCATCTTCAATTAGCCTCAATGCGTCTGGAACACTGGTAAATAAACCGCAATCTCTGACCATAATGTAAAAGAAGGACATCCTTGCATCTGCACGAGCGTAACCTGTAAAGGTAAGAACACTTTTCAATTCCAGTAGATCATCATGGGTAAGCTGCCCCTGTTTCATAATGTTTTTTTCACGAAGATAATCCATTGATCCTGAAAGGGCCCATAGCAGATCTTCCGCTGATATCTCACCAGCTTTTAACATCTCAAGCTTTTCATTGTTACCGGAAAGTATATCATGAGTTCCAATTGAACGTGGTGATGTGAATTGAGCGGTAAAATCACTGCCGGCTATCTCACCTACCAGCGAGATGATAACCTTCTCCAACACACTTCGCTCATCAGATTCCAGGTATGTTACGAATTCTTCAACGGTAGTCAGCTGGTATGATCTAAACAATGTTTCGGACACCTGATGCCATCCCCTTGGATTGGGATTGATATTTCTTTCATCCCATAATCTCTCAGGAAACAGGGTGATATAACGCGTAACTGCTGGATGTATCCCTGTCGCATAAGCCCATTCAAGCCATTCTTCAGTTGAAGGTTTCAGATGGAAGATGGCAAGTCTTCCATCAAGTGCTGAATCGTCAAAATCAGTAATTGTTGTATTATCAAGCTCTCCCAGGTTTCCT
>JAGYNX010000310.1 GCA_018399855.1 Spirochaetota bacterium | reverse complement strand
GCACGCTGCCCCGGCGTCAACGGCCGAAACTCCACTTTCCAGCTGAACCTCCGCATGGCGGCCCTGTCCATTGAGGGCAGCAGGTTGGTACAGCAGATGAACATGCCGCGGTGGTTCTCCATCTGGGTAAGAAACTCGTTGGTGCGGCTCACTTCCCATGACCGGTAGGCGCTCTCACGGCTGGTGAAAAACGAGTCAGCCTCGTCCACGAAGAGAATTGCCTCAGATTTTTCCGCCTCGGCAAATGCGGCCCGGATGTTCTTCTCGGTCTGCCCTACCCACATGCTCTCGAGGTCGGAGTAGCGTTTAACCAGCAGGCGCTTTTTCATGGTGCCGGCCATGTACTTGGCGAACTCCGTCTTTCCCGTCCCCGGCAGGCCCCAGAAAAGCATGTTCATGTTAGCCCGTTCTTCGGGAGGCGACCCGGCCATGGATTCCATGAACATGGCTGCCGATTCCATGAGCTTTTCGGTATCAATATCGGTGTTAAGGGCGTCGGGATCGTAGTGTTTTGTTACCTCTGCCAGCATCGATCGTTTCTGTCCCCCTCCGGGGCTTATTAATTTTTCATGCCGCGAGAGAATGTCACGCAGGGTGGCTTCCACGTTTTTCTTTGACGGTCTTTTTTTCCTGTAAATACGGGCGGTGCTGTCAAGGGCCGACGCGATACCCCCGGCGTTCACGTGAAACTCGGCGGAGAGCCGGTATACCAGTTCTTCATCAAGATACCTGGCAAGCCGGTGTCCCCCGATGAGGTTCTTGAACACGCTTACCCGGTCGGCCAGTGAAAACCCCTCGAAGTGATAGCTGTACGAAAAGCGGCGCAGGGTGGACTCCTCCATGCTGCCGGTCTCGTTGCTTATCCAGATTATCTTCGCGCCCGAGTTGTCAAGGAAGTCGTTGAGCCATCCCTTCTCGGCCCCGCTGTCCACGTTCATGAACATGAAGCGGGTGTTGAGGATGAAGTCAGCCTCGTCCACGATAAGCACTCCCCGTGCAGGGTCAACCGAACCGGTGCCGATGTTCAGTGCGGCTGTCCGCTCCCCGTGAGACATGTTTTTGCTGCCGCGGTCATTTCGTCCCTTCTCCCCGAACTGCAAAAAGTACGCGTCCAGGCCCGCCTGGCGTGCGAGCGACCGGGCGAATTCTGTCTTCCCCGTCCCCGCGGCCCCGTACAAAAGAATATTGCAGGGACCCGGTGAGGCCAGCACTGAAAGGTTGATCTCCCGCGCCGATGTATCAACCGTGTAGCTTTCAATGGGCAGCACGCTGCCGCTGTCACGCTTTACGTAGCGGTCAACCAGGCTGGAATCGGATATACCGCTGAGGTACTCGATAACGAAGTTCTCCAGGGAGTAGAAATCATTTCGGCGGGTATCGATATTCTCCAATAATCCGCACTTGTTAAGCCTGCCTGTCATGCCCAGTGCCATCTTCGTTCTCGTAACCGGAACCCCCGTTGCCACGGACGCGAAACGCAGAAAGTCGTTATAGGTCATGTCGTCTGCAACACGGGTCAGGTTAGTTATGTTGATCTCGTACATACAGTACAGAAAGACCAGGAGGCGGACGTCGTGCTGGTCCAGGTAAAACAGTTCGGTTAACCGGGAAAGTCTTTCTAAATGATCACTTTCATTACCGCTTTTTACCATATCCCGGCACTGTATAACCACGTCACGCAGCAGCATTTGAAACTGTTTCTTTCCGCCGGCCAGGCCGTTCCCGTACAGTATTCTACAGAGCTGCCTGGACAGGTTGTCACTGTCATCAATGTCCTCGAAGAGATCACGACCGTGTCCCGCTATTTTCCTTTTTGATGTTTCATCGCGGTCCGCTTTCTCGTTTTCGCATACGTACTGTATGATATTTTTCCTGGCATTGCGATCTATAATAAACAGTATAAATGACAAAAAGTCCTCGTTGACCTCGTAGGCGTCAACCAGGTTTTCGGCATATTCAAGCATGTACTTCCTGGTGGGAAAAGAACCGTCCCCGTCCCCGCTAAACACGAAATCACTGAGCCTTCCGTTCCGTCGCATTCTTCTTCGCGCCATGGTGTCCTCCCGTAACTGGTGTTGTAGTATTTCAAAGGTATGGACCAAATGTACAACGGATCAGCCCACAAACAAAGACCTTTGGGGTTGAGGTTGCCACGTCGAAAGAATTTTTAAAGGATTTCACCACAAAGTCTCAGAGGTACAGAGGTAAGTATTTTTAAAGGATTACCGCAAAGTCGCAGAGTTCGCTAGGGGCGCAAAGAAAAGAAAGAGTTATTCGAAAAGGAAAAGTCATACATAATGCTAACTACATGATCAATCTAAGCCAATTTCTTTCTTCACTTCGTTATGGGTATACCACTTTTTATTCTTCTTCTTTATTTCAACTGCATCTTTATAATCATTTATCTCCTCTTCAATGTCTTTCAAACGTTTATACTCTTTATAATCAAGTATAACAGCAATAGGTTTGCTGCCCTCTTTAATAACCTGTGTTTTAATCATCATAGGCCTCCTGCCGATGCTTAACTTGGTAAATATAAAGAACATTACCATCCTGGTCAAATATAAAAGGATCACCGCAAAGTCGCGGAGTTCGCGAAGAGCGCGGAGAAAGAAAAGAAAGAGGTATTTGAAAGGGATAGTTAAAAAAACATGCCACCAGCAAGCCCCATCCAGGCAAGTCCCCTTTAGTAAAGGGGACGACGCAGCGCGTCGGGGATTTCGTTCAGCAACATCACTACATTCAGTTCCCATGAAACTCAACAACCCCCTCTCCAGTCTCCCCCATAAAGGGGGAGAGGTGCACTCATACCACCA